>JBDSTJ010000078.1:0-3941 GCA_039928335.1 Streptosporangiaceae bacterium
GTAGTTGATGCTCAGGGACGCCAGGGCGATCCGGTCGAGGTCGAGCCGCGCCAGCCGTTCCTGCCACGACTCGGTGAAGCCGTGCCTGGCCTGGGCGCGGTCGCCGACGATGGTGAAACTCCGGGACGGGCAGCGGAGCAGCAGCATCTGCCATTCCGCGTCGGTGAGTTCCTGGGCCTCGTCCACGACGATGTGCGCGAACGGGCCGGCGAGCAGGTCCGGGTCGGTGCTCGGCAGGGCGCTCTCGTCGACGAGGTTGTTCTGCAGGTCCTCCCTGCGCAGCTGCGTCACCAGGCCCTCACCGTCGTCATCGGCCTCGATCAGGCTGTCGACGACCCGGGCCATGTACTCGCTCTGAGCGGAGACCGCGGCGGCATGCCGGCGTTGGTGGCGTGCGGCCGCGGGGTCGCCGAGCCGCTGCCGTGCGGTGTCCAGGAGCGGCAGGTCTGACACCGTCCAGGCCTGGGCGTCCTCCCGCTGCAGTGCTCGAACCTCATCGGGGCCGAGCCAGGGAGCGCACAGCCGCAGGTAGGCCGGTACCGTCCACAGGTCCCCGACGAGGTCGGCCGCCTCGATCAGGGGCCACGCCCGGTTGAAGACCGTGACCAGTTCCTCCTCCTGTAGCAGTGACTTCCGGAACTGGTCTGCGGAGGCGTCGCCGTCGTCCTTGTCCCTGAGGATCGTGACCAGCTCCGCCCAGATCTGGTCGCGCGCCTCGTTGTGCGGGGTGCCGGGATCCGGTGCTGCGAACGCCTCGGCCCAGTCCTCGGCGCTCAGCCGGATGTCGGACCAGTGGGTCGTGACCCTCATCCCCTGGGCGGGTGGATTCTCATAGAACCTGACGGCCTTCTCGATCGCTCCCACCAGGTTCGCCGACGACTTCAGGGCCGCCACGTCCGGGTCGGGCTCGATCACCGCCGCGGCTCCCTCGACGACGAGGTCCCGCAGGGTGCAGGTCTGCACGCCCTCCTCGCCGAGGCTGGGCAGCACATCGGAGACATAGGCCAGGTAGGGCTGGTGCGGTCCGACGAACAGCACTCCGCCCCGGTTGCGAGCGAGCCGAGGGTCGGAGTACAGGAGGTAGGCGGAACGGTGCAGGGCGACGACGGTCTTGCCCGTCCCCGGGCCACCGTCCACGATGAGAGCGCCACGCGATCCCGCGCGGATGATGGCGTCCTGGTCGGCCTGGATGGTGCCGAGCACGTCCCGCATCCGGGCCGACCGGTCACTGCCGAGGCTGGCGATGAACGCGGATTGGTCGTCGAGCGCGGCGTGCCCCTCGAACTTGTCTGCGGTGAAGACCTCGTCCCAGTAGTCACTGACCCGCCCGCGGATCCAGCGATACCTGCGGCGGCTCGCCAGCCCCATCGGGTTGGCGTGCGTCGCACCGAAGAACGGCTCGGCCGCGGGGGAGCGCCAGTCGAGCAGCAGTCGCCGGCCCGCGCTGTCGGTGAGGCCGAGCCGCCCCACATACACGGGCTCGGGGTCGTCCGCGCCGACGATGTGCCCGAGGCACAGGTCCAGCCCGAATCGGCGCAGGGTCCGCAGGCGGGCGGTCAGCCGGTGAATCTCCAGATCCCGGTCCAGGGCCTTCTGGCCTTGGCCGGCAGGTGCCCTGAGCTCGGTGTCCAGGCGTGCCGACAGGTCCGCGATCGACTGTTCGAGGCTCTCCGCGATGGCCTGGAAATGTTGCTCGTCACCGGAGATCAGCGCCGGGTCGGCCTTGGCGGCCAGATGGCCGGGAAGGTCGAATGCGCTGGTGTACAAAGGTTTCACGGCATCAGGTCCGATCTGAGGTGGTACGAGGGCACGCCACTGGTTCTGGCTTCGGCCGACGATTCTGCGGCACGACCGGGGGCTTGTGGCAAGCCCCCGGGTGCGCTATACGTTGAGAGTGGAGAGGTGTGGCCATTCCCCTTCCACCCGGTGGGACTCAACTCACGGAGCGTTCTGTGACCGCTCGGCTCGGGTTGCGGCGATCTCCGCGATGACGGCCCGTTCGCGTTGCGCGGAGGCCTCGGTGCGAGCCACGTCGCGTTCCTGCTCGAGTTCCGTACGCCGAGTCTGGGCGACGCTCAGCTCCGACCTGGCCTCCCGCAGCTCACGGCGCAACTGCTCCGTGGTCTCCTTGGCGGCTGATGCCTCTCTCATTGCGCGTTCTGCGTTCTTGTTGGCTGCGACGGCCTCGGTCTGCGCGGCTTTTCCGGCCGCGACCGCGATGTCGCGTGAGCTGGTCGCGGTCATTCGCTCCGCGTCGGCTGTGCGTGCGAGCTTCTCCGCGCGGTCCCTTGCCTCGGCTGCGGACTCCTCCCGCGCCCGGGCGGTGAGGGCCGCCCGCTCGGCCTCGGTCTGGGCCGCCCGCGCCTGGTCGCGTTCCCGTGTGGCCTGTCGTGCCTGCTGCACGGCCTGGTCGGCCTCCGTGCGCGCCCTGCCCGCCGTGTCCGCGGCGAGGTCCGCTTGTTCACGGGCCGCCAGGGCCTGCGCGTCCGCGGCCGCCAACGCCTCACGGGCCTCTTGCACGGCCGCCTCAGCCACGGTCCGCGTCTCCACCATCGCCTGCTCGGCGCCGGTCTTGACCGCCTGAACCTCCAGCTCCGCCTCGACGCGGATCCGCTCGGCGATCGCCAGCGCCTCGGCACGCTCCTCCTGAGCCGTACGAGCGGCCTCCTTCGCGGCCAGCGCCTTCTCGTGCGCAGCCGCGGCCACCTGCTCGGCCCGCAGCGCCCGTGCCTCCGCGTCCTGCCGGTCGGCGAGCGCGCTCGCGATCTGTGCCTGCGCCTCGGCCTGGGCCGCGCTGATCCTCGCCTCGACCCCACGCGGCGACAGCTCGGACTCCAGCGCCTCCGCGAGGGGAGTGAGCGCGGCGACGAGCCCCTGCTCCATCCGGTCGTACAGGTCCTCGGCACGGGCGAGCGCCCCGTCAAGCCCGGGGGTGGCCCGCCGTAGCTCCCGCTCACGCTTGGCCTTGCCCTGGCAGGCCCCTTCCGAGCAGTACGTTCTCGGTCGCCCCCGGCCAGCTTTCTGCGCCACGTCCTTCCCGCAGTAGCCACATGGTCGGGTCTCTACGGCCTCTTCGCCGGTCATCGTGCTCATACCCGCAGTCTATATTTTCTGGTTTTCTATTTCCAGTATTTAAGAACTTTCAAAAAATGTGTCGCTACTACCCACGCGAATGATAATTCTCGCAAGTTATTTTCCTGGTTCGGGGTGTCGGTAAGACTCGGGGTAGCGGGACTATTTCCACAGGAAACAACGATAAGAAGAACCCGCAGTAACGATAAGAAGAACCCGCAGTTCAGCAGGGTGTTGTTGCCGGAGGGTACGGCGTCGGTTAGGTGAGTTCCTCGGTGATGATCCAGCGGCGGCCGCGGCCGATGCGCTGATTTTCTTTGCGTAGGGCGAGGATCTGGTCGCGTGCGTCGGGGCCTGCGATGCCGATGGTGATGCGGTGTTCGGTGGTTTCGTAGTGGGTGCGGCTTTCGCCGGCGGCGAGGCGGGTGGCGATGCTGATGCGGGCGCGGAGGTGGGCGCGTTTGCGTGGTTGGTCTTCTTCGGTCAGGCCGTCGATGACGAGGTAGGAGAAGTGCGGGGTGAGCTGGAGATCGGTTTCGGCTCTGGTGGTGTCGCGGGCGTAGCGGTCGGCGTCGATGCGTTCGCGGAGCTTGTCGCGTTCGGTGGTGGGGATGGGGCGTCGTCCGAGCCAGTCGGGCCAGCCGTCGGGGCGGGTGGGTGACAGGGCGGGCGCGTCGGTGTTGTCTTTTTCGGCCGACGGCGGCGTGCTGCCTTCTGTCACCGGTCTCCTCGTTCGTGGTGGGCGAATGCGGCTCAGGACAGTACATACCGGATCGGTCGAGGGGCTGGTTTGGATCGTAGAAGCGACACGATCCTGTTGCGGGAAGCGTGGCCTCGCTGGTCCAGGCGGGTTTGTCGGTGGGCTGGGT
>JBDSTJ010000079.1:0-2752 GCA_039928335.1 Streptosporangiaceae bacterium
CTGGGCTTTGACGCCAGGGTCACCGCGGGCGGCGTCTATGAGCTGCTCCGCGACGCCCGGATGCTCTTTCCCGGGATCACCGAACTGGAGTTCACCGAGGTCACCGCCTCCTTCCGGCCCGGTTCGCCGGACAACGCCCCGGTCCTCGGCCGCACCGCGCTGCCCGGCCTGCTGGTCGCCACCGGCCACTTCAGGAACGGAATCCTGCTCACCCCGGTCACCGCCGACGCACTCGCCGCAGTCCTGGCCGGCGAGGAACTGCCCGAGGTCGCCCAGCCGTTCACCCCCGCCCGTTTCGCAGGAGTACGCGCATGATCGTTATTGTCAACGGAGACCGCCGGGACCTTCCGGCGGGCACCACCGTCGAAGCTGTGGTCTCCCAGGTCACCCAGGCCCGCACGGGCGTCGCGGTGGCACTCAACGACGAGGTCGTCCGGCGCTCCGCCTGGGCCTCGACGACCGTGAACGACGCCGACCGGGTGGAGATCCTCACCGCGGTCCAGGGGGGATGACCGATGGACTTGCTGACGATCGCAGGCGAGACCTTCGCCTCCCGCCTGATCATGGGGACCGGCGGAGCCCCGAGCATGAGCGTCCTCGAGGCGGCGCTGACCGCCTCGGGCACCGAGCTGACCACGGTCGCGATGCGCCGGATCGACCCGTCCACCAGCGGTTCGGTCCTGGACATCCTGGCCCGGTGCGGGATCAGGGTGCTGCCCAACACCGCGGGCTGCTTCACCGCAGGCGAGGCCGTGCTGACCGCCCGGCTGGCCCGGGAGGCGCTGGGCACCCACTGGGTCAAGCTCGAGGTGATCGCCGACGAGCACACCCTGCTCCCCGAGCCGATCGAGTTGCTGGACGCCGCCGAGACCCTGGTCGCCGATGGTTTCGTCGTGCTGCCGTATACCAACGACGACCCGATCCTGGCCCGCAGGCTCGAACAGGCCGGCTGTGCCGCGGTGATGCCGCTGGGCTCGCCGATCGGCTCCGGCCTGGGCATCCGCAACCCGCACAACATCGAAATGATCGTCGACCATGCCCGTGTTCCGGTGATCCTGGACGCCGGGATCGGCACCGCCAGCGACGCCGCGCTGGCCATGGAACTCGGCTGCGACGCCGTGCTGCTGGCCACCGCCGTGACCCGGGCGCAGCACCCGGATCTGATGGCCGCAGCCATGCGGCACGCGGTCGAGGCCGGACGGCTGGCACGGCTCGCCGGCCGGATTCCGATGCGCCGACACGCCCAGGCCTCCTCGTCCTTCGACGGGCTGTCCGGGAGTTGATCTTTTCTGTCGTGGAAAGATGCGGGTTATGGACGACTTGCGCCAGGAGACCCGGGGAGCACCCACCGTGCCCCTGCGCGCAGGGGACCCTGATCAGATCGGGGCGTACCGGCTGACGGGGTTCATCGGCGAGGGCGGCCAGGGGGTCGTCTACCGGGGCGAGGCCGAGGACGGCCGGCCGGTCGCCGTCAAGGTCCTGCACACCAGGCTCGCCGGGGACGAGAAGGCCCGTGCCCGGTTCCTGCGAGAACTGGACGCGGCCCGGCGGGTCGCCAGGTTCTGCACCGCCCAGGTGCTGGACGCCGCCGCCGAGGACACCCATCCGTTCATCGTCAGCGAGTTCGTGGACGGGCCCTCGCTCCGGCAGGTCGTCAAGCGCGACGGGCCGCGCGACGCCGGAACGGTCGAGCGGCTCGCGATCGGCACCGCCACCGCGCTCGCCGCCATCCACCAGGCCGGGATCGTGCACCGCGACCTCAACCCGGCCAATGTGCTGCTCGGCCCGGACGGCCCCCGGGTCGTGGACTTCGGCATCTCCCGGGCGCTGGAGTCCGACACCCTGGAGTCCACGGAGCGGATCGGCACACCCGCCTACATGGCCCCCGAACTGTTCCTGTCCGACCGGATCGGCCCGGCCGCGGACATCTTCGCCTGGGCCGGCACGATCACCTACGCGGCCACCGGGGCCCCGCCGTTCGGCAAGGGCGGCCTCGGCGTGGTGATGCACCGGATCCTCAACGACGAACCGGATCTGTCCGGGCTCCCCGACGGACTGCGTGAGATCGTCGGAGCGGCCCTGACCAAGGATCCCGAGCAGCGGCCGGACGCCGCCGCGGTCCTGCGTGCGGTCCTGGGCCAGGAACCGGTGCTGACGTCCGGCGCGCACACCGTCCTCGCACCGCCGGTCAGGCCCCGGCAGAACCGCCGCGCGCTCCTCGGGTCGCTCGCCGGGCTCGGGGTCGGTGCCGCCGCGGCCGCGACCCTGCTCGCCGACAGGTCCAGGACCCCGGTCCGCGAGAACGTGGTCGCGCTGACGGAGAACGGGCAGCTCAGAGGGCACAACGAGACCGTCACCTCGCTCACGCTCGGCAAGCTGAACGGCGAGGCCATCGCGGTGTCGGGCGGCGGACGGGACCGGACCGTCAAGGTCTGGAACCTGGCCTCCCGGCGGAGCACCATGACCTTCCCGCACCAGGACTGGGTGGGCTCGGTCGCCCTCGGCTTCTTCGACGGCACCTCGGTGGTGGCCTCCGGCGGCGGCGACCACCTGGTGCGGCTGTGGGACCTGAACCGCCAGCGGTCGCTCGGCGCCCTCAGAGTCGGCAGTTCCAGTGTCGAGGACCTGGCCTTCGGGCTGATCAGGGCCAGCGAGATCCTGCTGGCCGCGGTCGGCACCGGCGTCGTGGTCTACCGGCTGAGCACCCGCAGGGCCCTGCGGATCCTCCGGCATCCCGGCCTGGTCAACACGA
>JBDSTJ010000080.1:0-17855 GCA_039928335.1 Streptosporangiaceae bacterium
GCCACCAGCGGCTGGCTCCGCCGGGTCCTGGGCGTGCTGCTGGTCCTGCTCGGAGCGGGCATCGGCGCGGTCTCGGCCACGGCCACCGGGCACGCCCACATCGTCGAGGAGGCCGGCTACCGGAGCCGGCTCTTCGGGGCCGGCTCCGACCTCGGGGTCACGACCAACGCGTGGTGGACGGTGTCGCTGGCCGGCGGCCTGCTGCTGGCGGCCGCCGGTGTGCTCACGGCCGTCCGGGGAGCCCGTTGGCCGGGCATGTCGGCCCGGTACGACGCGGTCAACGCCGTGCCCAAGAAGGTCGGGGATGATCCGGCGGGCTTGTGGAAGTCCCTCGACCGGGGTGAGGATCCCACTCGTGCAGACCCTTCGGCGGAACACCTAGATGCGCCCTGACGACAACGCCGACGTCGTCCTCGTCTTCGAGCACGACCCGGCCGTGGCCGAGCTGGAACGGCTCTACCTGGGTCGGGAGGGCTTCCAGGTCAGGATCGAACCGGACCGGGCCGGAGCCGTCCCGATCATCGCCGAGGTCCAGCCGGACGTGATCGTGCTGGACCTGGCCGAGCTGCCGCCCCCGCTGACCGCCTCGGAGCTCTACCGGCGCGTCAACGAGGTGGCCAGACCCGTCCCGATCGTCTGCGTGCTGCCCTCGGGCCGCGACGCCCCGGGGGAACGCTCCATCACCCGCCCGTTCAGCCCGCGCCAGCTGGTCGGTGCGGTCACCGAGGCCCTGCGCGGCCGGGCCGACGAGGTCGCCGCCGACGTCCTGCGCGCCGGCCCGGTCATGCTCGACCCGCAGACCAGGGCCGTCCGGATCGGCGAACGCGCCGCCACCCTCACCGCCACCGAGTTCGACCTGCTGGCCCACCTGATGCGCCACCCCGGCCGGGTCTTCACCCGCGAACAGCTCCTCACCGCCGCCTGGGCCACCGGAGCCAGCGCCGGAGTGCGCACCGTCGACGTCCACATCGCCCAGCTCCGCGCCAAACTCGGCCCCGACAGCCCCATCCGCACCGTCCGGGGCGTCGGTTACGCCGCGGACAACCTCTGACCGTGTGCCCCCACCGGGTTCGCCCCGGACCCCCGACTGGTGATCGCCGGTAGTCCGCGGTGTGGGCTTTTCGGGGCAGGGCCGCTTAGGGTGGTGGCATGGCCGGTGTCGTGGTGGGGGAGCGCAGGAGAGCACTGCTGGGGCCGCTGGGCGCGCTGGCGGGGGTGACGGCGGGATTCCTGCTGGTCGGGATGATCGATCCCAATGAGCAGGGGCACTATCCGACGTGCCCGCTCCTGGCCATGACCGGGGTGTTCTGCCCGGGGTGCGGCGGGCTGCGGATGGCCCATGCGATCGCTCACGGGCAGTTCGGCGAGGCGGCGGGCCTGAATCTGCTGGCCTTCGCGCTGCTGCCGGTGGCGGCCTTTGTGTGGGTGCGCTGGACGATCTCCGTGGCGCGGGGCAGGCCGTTGGAGACCCGGTTGACGCATCCACTGGTCATCGGTGCTTTCGCGGCCCTCATCGTGATCTTCTGGGTGGTGCGCAACCTTCCGTTCGGGCACGCGCTCGCTCCCTGAGCGGCGTCCCCGGCACAGCCCGCGTGAAAGTGGGCCCCGCTCGGGCGGCTACCATCGAGCAGACACGTCATCCGTGGCTGCGCGCCGGTGGTGACCATCGAACACGAGGGGAAACTTGTGAGCGTTCTCGACGAGATCATCGACGGTGTTCGTGCCGATCTCGCCGAACGGCAGCGGACGGTTTCGCTGGAGGCCCTGAAGGAGCGGGCGGCCGGGGCCGCCTCGCCGCGTGACGCGCTGGCCGCTCTCGGCAGCGACGGCGTCTCGGTGATCGCGGAGGTGAAGCGCAACAGCCCGTCCAAGGGCGCGATGGCCGCGATCGCCGACCCGGCGGCACTCGCCCGCGACTACGAGTCCGGCGGCGCCAAGGTGATCAGTGTGCTGACCGAGCAGCGCCGGTTCGGCGGCAGCCTCGAGGACCTGGCCGCGGTCCGCGCGAACGTGGACATCTGTGTCCTGCGCAAGGACTTCATCGTCACCTCCTACCAGCTGTGGGAGGCCCGCGCCTACGGGGCCGACATGGCACTGCTGATCGTCTCGGCCCTCGAGCAGGACGCGCTGGTGTCGCTGGTGGAGCGCGCCGAGTCGATCGGGCTCACTCCACTCGTCGAGGTGCACACCGAGGAGGAGGTGAGCCGGGCGGTGGAGGCCGGAGCCAAGATCATCGGTGTGAACGCCCGGAACCTCAAGACCCTTGAGGTGGACCGGTCGACCTTCGCCCGGCTCGCCCCGCTGATCCCCAACAACCTCATCAAGGTCGCCGAGTCGGGTGTGCGCGGCCCGCACGACCTGCTCTCCTACGCCGCCTCCGGTGCGGACGCGGTCCTGGTGGGCGAGACCCTCGTCACCGGCAAGGACCCGCGGGCGGCCGTCGCGGACCTGGTCGCCGCCGGCACGCACCCTGCGCTCCGCCAGGGCAAATAGGATCTCCTCATGCAGCTTCGCGAACGATGGTGCAGCGGTCGACGTCCCAGCTGAATGGCCGCTCCCACCGACAGGAATGATCATGACCATCGACAGCACGGTGCCCGATGCCGACGGACGCTTCGGACGCTTCGGCGGCCGGTTCGCCCCCGAAGCCCTGATGGCCGCTCTCGACCAGCTCGAGACGGAGTACGACAAGGCCAAGACCGATCCGGAGTTCCAGACCGAGTTCCGTGACCTGCTCACCCACTACGCCGGGCGGCCCAGCCTGCTCACCGAGGCCAGGCGGTTCAGTGAGCACGCCGGCGGGGCCCGGATCCTGCTCAAGCGCGAGGATCTCAACCACACCGGCTCCCACAAGATCAACAATGTGCTCGGCCAGGCGCTCATGGCCAGGCGCATGGGCAAGACCAGGATCATCGCCGAGACCGGCGCGGGCCAGCACGGCGTGGCCACCGCGACCGCCGCCGCCCTGTTCGGTCTCGAGTGCACCGTCTACATGGGCGAGGTCGACACCGAGCGGCAGGCCCTGAACGTCGCCCGGATGCGGATGCTCGGCGCGGAGGTCATCCCGGTCCTGCACGGCAGCCGCACGCTCAAGGACGCCGTCAACGAGGCGTTCCGCGACTGGGTCGGCACCGTCGACCACACCCACTACGTCATCGGCACCGTGATGGGCCCGCACCCGTTCCCGATGATGGTCCGCGACTTCCAGCGCGTCATCGGCGTGGAGGCCCGCGAGCAGACCCTCGCGATGACCGGCGCGCTGCCCGACGCGGTCGTGGCCTGCGTCGGCGGCGGTTCCAACGCCATCGGCATCTTCCACGCCTTCGTGCCCGACGAGAGCGTCAGGCTGTTCGGCTTCGAGGCGGCCGGCGACGGCATCGAGACCGGGCGGCACGCGGCCACGATGACGACCGGCTCGGTCGGCGTGATCCACGGCATGCGCACCTACCTCCTTCAGGATGACGAGGGCCAGACGATCGAGTCGCACTCGATCTCCGCCGGCATGGACTATCCGGGAGTCGGCCCCGAGCACTCCTGGCTGTATGACATCAAGCGCGCCGACTACCGCGCGATCACCGATGCCGAGGCGATGGAGGCGTTCGCGCTGCTGTGCCGCACCGAGGGGATCATCCCGGCGATCGAGTCGGCGCACGCCCTCGCCGGTGCGATCAAGATCGGCGAGGAGCTCGGTTCCGACGCGGTCATCGTGGTCTGCCTGTCGGGCCGGGGCGACAAGGACATGCACACCGCCGCCGAGTACTTCGGTCTGATGCCCGGAGGTTCGAAGTGAGCGTGCAGGCGGCCTACGGCAAGGCCAGGGCCGAGAACCGCGCGGCCCTCGTCGGTTATCTGCCGGCCGGTTTCCCCTCGTTCGACGGCGCGGTCAAGGCCGCGACGGCGATGGTCGAGGGCGGCTGCGACGTCATCGAGATCGGGCTTCCCTACACCGACCCGCTGATGGACGGCCCGACGATCCAGGACGCGGTCCACCGCGCGCTGGCGGGCGGCATCCGGCTCGGCGACGTGTTCCGCACCGTCGAGGCCGTGGCCGCGACGGGTGTCCCGACCCTGGTGATGACCTACTGGAACCCGGTCGACCGGTACGGCGTCGACCGCTTCTCCCGCGAGCTCAAGGACGCGGGCGGCGCGGGCCTGATCACCCCGGACCTCACGCCCGAGGAGGGCGGCGAGTGGCTGGAGGCCGCCGACCGGTACGACCTGGACAAGGTCTTCCTGGTGGCGCTCAGCTCCAGTGAGGAACGGATCAAGAAGATCACCGGGGTCTGCCGTGGTTTCGTCTACGCGGCCTCGCTGATGGGCGTCACCGGAGCGCGCAGTGCGATCGACACCGGCGCGGCCGGCCTGGTCGCCCGGACGAAGGCGCACACCGCACTCCCGGTCGGCCTGGGCCTGGGTGTCGGCAACGGCGTGCAGGCGGCCGAGGTCGCCGCGTTCGCCGACGGTGTCATCGTCGGCTCGGCGTTCATCCGCCGGCTGCTCGACGCCCCGACCGAGGCCGAGGGCCTCACGGCGGTGCGGGACCTGGCCGCCGAGCTCGCCGAAGGTGTGCGCAAGGGCCGCTGACCTGATCGGAACCCCCTGAGACCGTGCGCGTCTCAGGGGGTTCCCGCGTTTTCCGGCCCGGATCCGGCTATCCTCGACGCTCAGTGACCAAAGGGTCGCAGCATGTCGTCGACATGTATCTGACGGAGGGTCGCCCGGGGTGCTTGACATTCGAGCAGGCAGGAATCCGATCTTGACGCAGGCATGGCCCTGGCTCACCACCGTGGCACGGATCGCGCTGGCGGCCGTGCTCTTCTGGGCGGGCTGGGTCAAGTTCACCCAGCCGCCCGCCCTGCAGAAGCAGGCGGTCGAGGCCTACCGGCTGCTGCCCGGCGGCCTGACCGGCGCCGTCGGCTACGGGCTGCCGGTCCTGGAACTGGTGCTCGCGCTGATGCTGCTCGCCGGGTTCGCCACCCGGTTGGCCGCGATCCTCGCCGGTCTGCTCATGGTGGTGTTCATCGGCGGCATCGCCTCGGCCTGGGCCAGGGGGCTCAGCATCGACTGCGGCTGTTTCGGCGGCGGAGGCCCGGTCGGCGCGGGCGAGACCAAGTACCTGCAGGAGACCCTGCGGGACACCCTTTTCCTGGGCCTGGCGGTCTGGATCGCGGTGTACCCCAGGAGCAGGTTCGCAGTGGACGAACTACTGGGCCTCTGAGCCCGTGATCAGGGGGATGCATGAGCAAGGGCACGCGGGACAGGTCCGCGCGCGATCGGCTGGCCGACGAGCGCAGGCTCCAGGACCAGCGCGACCGGCAGAAGAGGAGGCTCGGCGTCGCCGCCGGAGCGGTGGTCCTGATCGTCGCGGCGGTCGTGATCACGATCCTGGTCAACAACAGCAGAGGTAAGAGCGAGAAGTACGCGGGGGCGATCGCCCCGGCCACGCGCCAGGCCGACGGATCGATCGTGATGGCCAACGCGGGCGTGACCGCACCCGTCCTGGAGATCTTCGAGGACTTCCAGTGCCCGGCCTGCCGGAATCTGGAGAAGACCAGCGGCAACACCGTCAAGCGGCTCGCGGCCGAGGGCAAGGTCAAGGTCGTCTACCGGCCGTTCCGGCTGTTCACCCAGGAGCCGACCCGGGGCAACTCCGAGCGGGCGGCCAATGCCGCGCTCTGCGCCCCGGCCGACAGGTGGGTCCGCTACCACGACTTGATCTTCAGCCACCAGCCGGCGGAGACCTCGCCCGGCTTCGCCAACGACGACCTGGTCGGCTGGGGTGGCGAGGCCGGGATCACCGGCTCCGCGTTCGAGTCCTGCGTCACCAAGGGTGAGAAGAACGCGCAGGTCCAGCAGATGACCGACTACGCCACGAACGTCGGGAAGGTCTCCCAGTCGCCCACCGTCAAGCTCGACGGCAAGGAGATCACCGCGAAGGCCTTCGTGCCGGGTGAGCTGGAGAAGGCGATCTCCGCCGCGAAGTAGGCCCCGCACCCCGGGGTGCGTGCGGCGTGAAATGCGCCGTGCGCACCCCGGAGGCGGTAACGTCAACGCTCATGCAGTCGCTTGCCTCCATTCCGAGCCCGTCTGAGGGCGTCTGGAATCTCGGTCCCTTCCCCCTCCGCGCCTACGCCCTGATGATCATTATTGGCGTGGTCATCGCGGTCTGGCTCGGCGAGAAGCGCTGGGCCGCCAAGGGCGGCACCCCCGGCACGGTCATCGACGTCGCGGTCTGGGCCGTTCCGTTCGGGCTCGTCGGCGGCCGGCTCTACCACGTGATCACCGATCACCAGATGTACTTCGGCGAGGGCAAGCACCCGATCGACGCGCTCAAGGTCTGGCACGGCGGCCTGGGTATCTGGGGCGCGGTCGCGCTCGGCGCGCTCGGCGCGTGGATCGGCTGCCGTCAGCGCGGCGTCCGGCTGGCGCCCTTCGGCGACGCCATCGCCCCCGGCATCGCGATCGCTCAGGGCATCGGCCGCTGGGGCAACTGGTGGAACCAGGAGCTGTACGGCAAGCCGACGACGCTGCCGTGGGGCCTGGAAATCGACTACGCACACCGGCCCAAGGACGAACTCGGCGCGGTCCTGCCGCAGTATGACAAGGCCGACCTGCTCTTCCACCCGACCTTCCTGTACGAGTCGCTGTGGTGCCTGGGGCTCGCGGTTCTCGTGATCTGGGCGGGCCGGCGGTTCCGGCTCAACCACGGCCGGACGTTCGCGCTGTACGTCGCGGGCTACACCGTCGGGCGGTTCTGGATCGAGGCCCTGCGCATCGACAACGCCCACAGTTTCCTCGGGCTGCGGCTCAACGACTACACCGCGATCATCGTGTTCCTCGGCGCGGCGGCCTATCTCTACCTCAAACGGGACCAGAGCGACGTGCCCGAGGTCGTCGAAGTCCGGGACGGTGTCGAGATCTTCGACCAGACCGGCGCGGTGGCCGCACCCGTGCTCGGCACCGACGAATCAGTCGAATCAGTCGAATCAGATGAACCTGATGAACCGGCGGAGCCGGTCGAGTCGGTTGCGCCAGTGGTGGCGGAGCCCGTCGAGGAGCCGCTGGAGGAGGAGTACCCGGAGTCCGGTGGGGAGCCCGTCGCCGAGGAGGAGCCGATCCTCGAGGAGGAGCCGGCCGTCGAGCACGAGCCGGTGACCGAGACCGAGTCGATCACCGAGATCGAGCGTGACCCCGAGCCCGAGTTCGAGGAGTTCGAGCCCGAGGCCGTCGCAGTGGACCCGCTCGGCGAGGACGAGCCGGTCTGGTGGGACAACAAGACTCCGACGGCCGAGGAGCCCGAGTCGGCCGAGGAGGCTGTCCCGGAGGACCTGCCCGAAGACGGTCCTGACTCGGTCAAGTCCGGCAAGGGCGAGGCGTGAGCCTGCCGGACCCCCTCGAACCGGCCAGCGCCGAGATCCACCACCAGCACCGGGACGTGACCGGTGGCTGGCTGCGACCGGCGGTGTTCGGTGCGATGGACGGGCTCGTGTCGAACTTCGCGCTGATCGCCGGTGTGGCCGGCGGGCAGGCCGAGCACAAGGTGATCGTGCTGGCCGGGCTCGCGGGCCTGGCGGCCGGTGCGTTCTCGATGGCGGCGGGGGAGTACATCTCGGTGGCCTCCCAGTCGGAGCTGGCCGAGGCGGAGATCGAGATTGAGCGGATCGAGCTGTCCCGGCACCCGCAGGCAGAACGCGAGGAGCTCGCCCAGCGGTTCGAGGCAAGGGGGCTCGCGCCCGACCTGGCTCGCACGGTGGCCGAGCAGCTGTCTCTCGACCCCCGTGCGGCCCTGGAGATCCACGCCCGCGATGAGCTCGGTGTGGTCCCGGACGATCTGCCCTCACCGGTCCTGGCGGCCGGTTCGTCCTTCGCCGCGTTCTCCGTCGGGGCTGTCCTTCCGGTGGCGCCCTATCTGCTGGGAGCCGAGGGGCTCTGGCCCTCCGCGCTGGTCGCCGGCGCCGGACTTTTCTCGGCCGGAGCGCTCGTCTCGCGGGTCACCGCCCGCTCCTGGTGGTTCACCGGCTCCCGTCAACTGGGGCTCGGCGCGGCAGCCGCCGCGATCACCTACGGGGTCGGGTCACTGATCGGCTGAGCCTGTCCGGTGCGGGCCCGTCGGCCGATAGGCTCACCGGGACCGTTGGCCATCTGGAGGAAGAGTGGGCGGCATGAGCTCACAGACGAAGACCCCCCGCGAAGGCGATTTCTGGCCGGACGACCAGAGGAACGCCTCGAAGACGAAGTACTTTCTCGCGGGCGGCATCGTGCTGGCGGTGGCCGTGGCCGCCGCACTGTTCTTCGTTCTGTCCGGTGGGGACGACAAGGCCGAGACGAGCGCCGAGGGGCTGGTCCCGACCTCCTTCGTGCCGCAGGCGGCGGACAAGGACACCGCCAAGCTCAACTCGCGCGCGGCGGACCCGCGCCCGCTGACCCTCGACGAGGTCTTTGGCGACGCCAAGGCGGTGAAGTACCGCGACTACCGCTTCAACCTCGCCGACTCCAAGATCAGCGACTGCCGGTCGGCGACCTGGGGCGAGCTGGTCCAGCGCAACCTCGCCGCACACGGCTGCACCCAGCTGCTGCGCGGCGCGTTCATGAGCGAGGACAAGCGCAACGTCGGGCAGTTCTTCGTGCTCAACATGGCCGACGCCAAGGGCTCCCAGCAGGCGCTCACCGATCTCGACCCGGAGCTCAAGGGTGGCTTCGTGCTGCCGCTGACCGGCCCGGGGTTCAAGAACTTCGGCAAGGGCTTCAGCGCCGCCTACGCCCAGGCGATCGGGCACTACGTGATGATCAGCTGGATGCAGCGGACCGACGGCGCCTCGGTCTCGCTCAACGAGCTGATCGACACCAGCCTCGCGGTGCAGCAGGAGGACTTCGCCTGGAGCCGCCTGGTCCTCATCGACCCGAGAGACAAGTGAAGGTGGCCCCGCCCCGCGCGGCCGGCAGGCCCGCAAAGGCCCCGGCCGGGAAGGCGGGGCGGTCCCCGGTGGCCTTCTTCGGTGCGGCGGCCGGGCTCGTCCTGGTGCTGGTGGTGCTCGCGGTCGTGGTGCTGGTCACGCGGCGGGGGGACGACAGGTCCGCGCCGCAGGTCCCGGCGGCCGCGCAGATGGGGCGTCCGGCCGGCAGTGGCCTGTCGCCCGGCAGTTACTCCTCCTCGCCGTCGACGGAGGTGTTCGAGCCGATCGACCAGCGGTCCGCGGACCGGGCCCCGCTGACCGTCGCCGAACTGTTCGCCGACCGCACGATCAGCGACTCGGGCAGTAAGGCCAAGCTGACCCTGCAGAGCACCCGGCTGGACCGCGACTGCGCCAAGGCCATGTGGGGGAGCCTGGCCGGCAACGTGCTCAGGAAGGGTCTGTGCACCCAGGCCGCCCGTGCTTACTATCTGGACAAGAAGAAGGGTTACGCCGTCACGATCGGCGTCTTCAACCTGGCCGGTTCGGCCGACGCGGACCGGGCCGTCGAGACCTTCGGTCCCGCGGGCTTCGTCAAACCACTGCCGGGCGCGGAGCCGGGCGAGGGCTTCAGCGTGGCCCGGGGACTGGCCATGGGACACTTCGCGGTGATCACCTGGGTCAGGCGGCTGGACGGCGGCGGCGACGAGCAGGACGAGGCGCTGCTCTCCCTGCTCGTGACGGGCACCAAGGCCGAGGCGATCTACGGTCGCGCCGCCGCCTGACCTGCGGGTTCCCCGCGTGAGGTTGATCACGTGCAACTGCTGGTCTAGACCTGATGAACGGGCGTTTAGTGCCGGTATCGTGGGGGTAGTCATGACGAACGGCCAGCCAGACGGGCCGGCTCGGCATGGGAGCTGATCGACGATGACGGCTACCCGAAACGTTAGAGGAATCTCACCCACCGGTCTTGCTTTGGTCTGCCAAGAAAGTTCGCGAACCGGCACAGTCGGGCATGATCTCGGCAGTGATGTAACCTCTAGGTAATAACCGCAGCAGGGCCAACGCCGTCCCAACTGCACTGGTAATCCAGACAGTGACACGATCGACGGGAGGGTTGATGGCGGCTGCTGCCCTCACACCTGGAACACCCTCAGCGCAGGGTCTCTACGACCCGGCCAACGAGCACGACGCCTGCGGTGTCGGTTTCGTGGTCGACCTGCACGGACGCAAGAGCCACGAGATCGTGGAGAACGCGCTGACGGTGCTGCGCAACCTCGACCACCGGGGCGCTGTGGGCGCCGAACCTGACGACGGCGACGGAGTCGGCATCCTCACACAGGTCCCGGACGCGTTCTTCCGCGCGGTCGTCGACTTCACACTGCCCGAGGCCGGCTACTACGCCGTCGGCAACGGTTTCCTGCCGGCCGACGGCGAGGAACGCGCCGCGGTGGTCGCCCACATCCGCGCGGTCGCCGAAGAAGAGGGCCTGACCGTCCTCGGCTGGCGCGAGCTACCGCATGACCCGACGTTCTGCGGCCCCGCCGCACGCCGGGTCATGCCGCACTTCGCCCAGCTCTTCCTGACCGCCACGGCCGACGGCCCGTGGGCCGGCCGTTGCGGCCTGGAACTCGACCGGGTCGTGTTCTGCGCGCGCGAGCGGATCGAGCAGTCCACCGACATCGCCGGCGTGTACTTCCCGAGCCTGTCCAGCCGGACCCTGGTCTACAAGGGCATGCTCACCACCCCCCAGCTCGAGCCGTTCTTCCCCGACCTGTCCGACCGCCGCTTCACCAGCGCGATCGCCCTGGTCCACTCGCGTTTCTCCACCAACACCTTCCCGGCCTGGGAGCTGGCCCACCCCTACCGCTACCTCGCGCACAACGGCGAGATCAACACGGTCAAGGGCAACCGGAACTGGATGCGCGCCCGCGAGGCGCTGCTCTCCAGCGACCTGCTGCCCGGCGACATCTCCCGGATCTTCCCGGTCATCGACATCGTGGCCAGCGACACCGCCTCGTTCGACGAGTGCCTCGAACTGCTGCACCTCAGCGGCCGTTCGCTGCCGCACGCCGTCCTGATGATGATCCCCGAGGCGTGGGAGAACCACACCGAGATGGACCCGGCCCGCCGGGCGTTCTATGAGTTCCACAGCACGCTGATGGAGGCCTGGGACGGCCCGGCCAGCGTGTCGTTCACCGACGGCACGGTCGCCGGCGCGGTCCTGGACCGCAACGGCCTGCGCCCCGGCCGCTTCTGGGTCACCGACGACGGCTTCGTCGTGCTGGCCAGCGAGGCAGGCGTGCTCGACATCGACCCGGCCAAGGTGATCCGCAAGGGCCGGCTGCAGCCCGGCAAGATCTTCCTGGTGGACACCGCGGCCGGCCGGATCATCGAGGACGACGAGGTCAAGGCCTCGCTCGCCGCCGAGCACCCCTACCAGCAGTGGCTGGACGAAGGTCTGGTCCGGTTCGAGGAACTGCCGCAGCGCGAGCGGGAGATCCCGACCCACGAGACGCTCGTCAAGCGCCAGCAGACCTTCGGCTACACCAACGAGGAACTGCGCGTCATCCTCACCCCGATGGCGCTCAGCGGAGGCGAGCCGCTCGGCTCCATGGGCACCGACACCCCCGTCGCGGTCCTGTCGGAGAAGCCGCGCCTGCTGTTCGACTACTTCAAGCAGCAGTTCGCGCAGGTCACCAACCCGCCGCTGGACGCCATCCGCGAGGAGATGATCACCTCTCTGCAGTCCACGCTCGGCCCGGAGAGCAACCTCCTGGAGCCCAGTGCGGAGTCCTGCAAGCGCTTGGTGCTCCCGTCGCCGATCCTGGGCAACGACGAACTCGCCAAGATCATTCACATCAACGACGAGGGCTCGCTGCCGCACCTGCAAGCACACGTGGTCCAGGGCCTGTACGAGGTCTCGGGCGGCGGTGCGGCCCTGCAGAGCCGGCTGGCCGAGATCTGCGACGAGGTCTCGCGCTCGATCAGGGGCGGTGCCCGGATCATCGTCCTGTCGGACTGGGGCTCGGACTCGCGCCTGGCCGCGATCCCGTCGCTGCTGCTGACCGGCGCGGTCCACCACCACCTGATCAACGAGAAGACCCGCACCCAGGTCGGCCTGGTGACCGAGACCGCGGAGGCCCGCGAGTGCCACCACATGGCACTGCTGATCGGCTACGGCGCGTCCGCGGTCAACCCCTACCTGGCGATCGAGACGGTGCAGGACCTGGTCAACGCCGGTGACATCACCGGGATCGACGCCGACCAGGCCGCGTACAACCTGGTCAAGGGGTACGGCAAGGGCGTCCTCAAGATCATGTCCAAGATCGGTGTCTCGACGGTCGCCTCCTACACCGGCGCGCAGATCTTCGAGGCCATCGGCCTGGGCGCCGAGGTCATCGACCGGGCGTTCACCGGGACCTCCTCCAAGATGGGCGGCGTCGGCTTCGACATCATCGCCGCCGAGGTCGCCCAGCGGCACGTCCGGGCCTACCCGGTCGGCGGCAACGAGAGCGCGCACCGCAACCTCGAGGTGGGCGGGGAGTACCAGTGGCGGCGCGAGGGCGAACCGCACCTGTTCAACCCCGAGACCGTCTTCAAACTGCAGCACTCCACCCGGACCCGCAAGTACGAGATCTTCAAGGACTACACCCGGCTGATCGACGACCAGTCGGCCCGGCTGATGACGTTGCGCGGCATGTTCACCTTCAGGGACCGCACCCCGGTGCCGATCGAGGAGGTCGAGCCGGTCGCCTCGATCGTGAAGCGGTTCTCCACCGGGGCCATGTCCTACGGCTCGATCTCGGCGGAGGCGCACGAGACCCTGGCCATCGCCATGAACCGGCTCGGTGCGAAGTCCAACACCGGCGAGGGCGGGGAGGACCCGGCGCGGTTCACCCCCGACGCCAACGGCGACTCCCGCCGGTCGGCGATCAAGCAGGTCGCCTCGGGCCGCTTCGGCGTCACCTCGGAGTACCTGACCAACGCCGACGACATCCAGATCAAAATGGCCCAGGGCGCCAAGCCCGGCGAGGGCGGCCAACTGCCCGGTCACAAGGTCTATCCGTGGGTGGCCAAGACCCGGCACTCCACCCCCGGCGTCGGCCTCATCTCCCCGCCCCCGCACCACGACATCTACTCCATCGAGGACCTCGCCCAGCTGATCCACGACCTGAAGAACTCCAACCCCTCGGCCCGGGTGCACGTCAAGCTGGTCTCCGAGGTGGGCGTCGGAACCGTCGCCGCGGGCGTCTCCAAGGCGCACGCCGACGTCGTGCTGATCTCCGGCCACGACGGCGGCACCGGTGCGTCACCGCTGACCTCGCTCAAGCACGCCGGAGCCCCCTGGGAGCTCGGGCTGGCCGAGACCCAGCAGACCCTGCTGCTCAACGGGCTGCGCGACCGGATCGTGGTCCAGGCCGACGGCCAGATGAAGACCGGCCGTGACGTCATCGTCGCCGCGCTGCTCGGCGCGGAGGAGTTTGGTTTCGCGACCGCGCCCCTGGTCGTGTCGGGCTGCATCATGATGCGGGTCTGCCACCTGGACACCTGCCCGGTGGGCGTGGCGACCCAGAACCCGTTGCTGCGCGAGCGGTTCTCCGGCAAGGCCGAGTACATCGTCAACTTCTTCGAGTTCATCGCCCAGGAGGTGCGAGAGCACCTGGCCGCCCTGGGGTTCCGCACCCTGGAGGAGGCCATCGGCCAGGTCGGGCTGCTCGACACCGACCAGGCCGTCACACACTGGAAGGCCGCCGGCCTGGACCTGTCGCCGATCCTGCACCGCCCCGAACTGCCCGAGGGCGCGGCCCTGCGCTGCGTCACCGTGCAGGACCACGGCCTGGAGAAGGCCCTCGACAACACCCTGATCCAGCTCGCCGAGGGTGCGCTGTCGTTCGGTGACAAGATCAAGCTCGACCTGCCGATCCGCAACGTCAACCGGACCGTCGGCACGATGCTCGGCCACCACCTCACCAGGAAGTGGGGCGGGGAGGGCCTGCCCGACAACACCATCGACGTGACGTTCACCGGTTCCGCCGGCAACTCCTTCGGGGCGTTCGTGCCGCGCGGGATCACCCTGCGGCTGATCGGCGACGCCAACGACTACCTCGGCAAGGGCCTGTCCGGCGGGCGCGTCACCGTGCAGCCCGACCCGGCCGCGACCTTTGCCGCCGAGGACCAGATCATCGCGGGCAACGTGCTGCTGTACGGCGCGACCTCCGGCGAGGTGTTCCTGCGGGGCCTGGCCGGCGAGCGGTTCGCCGTCCGCAACTCCGGTGCGACCGCGGTCACCGAGGGCGTGGGCGACCACGGCCTGGAGTACATGACCGGCGGCCGGGTGATCATTCTGGGGCGTACCGGCCGTAACCTCGCGGCCGGCATGTCCGGTGGCATCGCCTACGTGCTGGACCTCGCACCGCAGCGGGTCAACCCGGACATGGTGGCCGTCGAGAAGCTCGAGGACGAGGACCGCGCGTTCGTGCGGGCCACCGTCGAGAAGCACCTCGCCGAGACCGGTTCCACGGTCGCCGCCAAGCTGCTCGCCGAGTGGGAGACCTCGGTCGACCGCTTCTCCAAGATCATGCCGCGGGACTACAAGCGGGTGCTGCTGGCCATGGCCGCAGCCGAAGCCGAAGGCCGCGACGTCGACGAGGCCGTCATGGCCGCTGTCCAGAGCTAGGGGGTTCCTCAATGGCCGACCCGAAGGGGTTTCTCAAGACCGTCGAACGGGAGCTTCCCAAGCGGCGCCCGGTCGACGTGCGGATCCGTGACTGGAAGGAGGTCTACGAAGACCTCCCCAGGTCCACGGTCGAACGCCAGGCCGGCCGCTGCATGGACTGCGGCATCCCGTTCTGCCACAGCGGCTGCCCGCTCGGGAACCTGATCCCCGAGTGGAACGACCTGGTCTACAAGGAGGACTGGCAGGAGGCGGTCGAGCGCCTGCACGCCACCAACAACTTCCCGGAGTTCACCGGGAGGTTGTGTCCCGCCCCGTGCGAGACCGCGTGCACGCTCGGCATCAACCAGCCCGCCGTCACGATCAAGAACGTCGAGGTCTCGATCATCGACCGGGCCTTCGCCGAGGGCTGGGTCAAGCCGCAGCCGCCGCTGGTCAAGACCGGCAAGCGGATCGCGGTCGTCGGTTCCGGCCCGGCCGGGCTCGCCGCCGCCCAGCAGCTCACCCGCGCCGGGCACGACGTCGTGGTGTACGAACGCTCGGACGCGGTCGGCGGCCTGCTCCGCCGGGGCATCCCGGAGTTCAAGATGGAGAAGGCCCACGTCGAGCGCCGGATCACCCAGATGCGTGACGAGGGCACCGTCT
Source organism: Streptosporangiaceae bacterium (assembly GCA_039928335.1). Classification (GTDB taxonomy): domain Bacteria; phylum Actinomycetota; class Actinomycetes; order Streptosporangiales; family Streptosporangiaceae; genus Actinocorallia. Next base: position 15,214 of record JBDSTJ010000080.1, read on the forward strand.
TTCGGACCGGCGTGCACGTGGGTGTCGACGTCACCGGCGAGGAGCTGCGCGACCACTATGACGCGGTCGTGCTCGCCGGCGGGGCCACCGCCTGGCGGGACCTGACGGTGCCCGGCCGTGAGGCCAAGGGCATCTACCAGGCGATGGAGTACCTGCCGCAGTCCAACCAGGTGGCCGAGGGCATCCTGCCCGCGCCGCTGATCAGCGCCGAGGGCAAGCACGTCGTGGTGATCGGCGGCGGTGACACCGGCGCGGACTGCATCGGCACCGCGCTCCGGCAGGGGGCCAGGTCGGTCACCCAGTTGGAGATCATGCCGCGCCCGCCGGAGCTGCGCCCCGACCACCAGCCCTGGCCGACGTTCCCCATCCTCTACAAGATGGAGAGCGCCCACGAGGAGCTGGCGGCGCTGGAGGGCCCCCGGGTCTACGCCGCCAACACGCTCGGCTTCGTCGCCGACGCCAACGGCGACGTCACCGCGCTGCGGCTGGTCGACGTCGAGGGCCCGCAGACCGGTTTCAAGCCGATCGAGGGCACCGAGCGGGAGATCCCCGCCGAGCTCGTCACCCTGTCGATGGGATTCCTCGGCCCGGAGAAGGCCGGCCTGCTCGAGCAGCTCGGGGTCGAGCTCGACGGCCGCGGCAACGTGGTCCGCGACCTCGACTACCGGACGTCGGTCGACAAGGTCTTCGTCGCCGGCGACATGGGCCGAGGCCAATCCCTGATCGTCTGGGCCATCGCCGAGGGCCGCGCCGCGGCCTCCCGCGTGGACCAGGCCCTCCAGGGCTCCACGAACCTGCCCTACCCCCTCCCGCCGACGGCCCGCTCCCTGGTCTGACCGTCCGTTCGGCCGAGGGGAGCAGCCCCCCAGGGGCTGCTCCCCTCGGCGTTCTACCGGTGCCAGACCACGCTCTGGTGCCGACAGCCGGTCAGGTGGGCCACGAGATCCAGATGTCAGGCGGCAGGTGAGGGAGTGTCGGAGATACTCTGCGCTCCTCGGTCCACCTGCCCGGGGAGATCTCGGCGACGACCCGGCGCCAGAAGTGCACGGCGGGCACGTTGCCGTCCTGAAATGCGACCTGCCACGGGCCCGGATGTCTGGCGACCACTTCCCGGACTCCGCGCAGGCCGATCCCGGTTCTCCGTGCTCCACGCACGATGAAGAAGGAATTCAGAACCCGAGTCGAGCCGGTCAGGCCACGGACGAGAGCAAAACCCGCAGGCCGCTCACCGCTCATCAACAGGTAGGCAATCCAGTCGGCGTCATGAAAGGCCGCGTCAAGCCGTTCGCTGCGAAACGACCCGTCCGGACTGGGAAGCAGGCCACGAAACTGCGACAGGTCATGCTGGAACATCAACCACAGGCGTTCCAGCAGGGCGCGATCGGTACCGTCCGCGAGGCGAACACACAGCTCATCAGGCATGCTGTCCAGGACGATCTCCTTCATGGTCGGATCCCTTCACCAATCTAGGCGAGAGGCCATCCGCCCCGATGCGGAGTCGGCAATTCAGCGCGATCCGGTGGGACGTCAGCAGGTGATATGGGACCAGACCCATTTGCCCAGCGGTGGGGTGGGGCGGTAGCCGCAGTCGGTGGAGAGCGCCGCGACGATGGGCAGGCCCCAGCCGCCGCCGTCGTCCCAGGTGCCGGTGGGGGCGGCGTCGATGGCCTCGAAGGTCAGGTGGGTGAGGGGCTTGGCGGCTGGAGCGAAGGGGCTGGGGTCCCAGACCTGGGTGAGGAGGCCGGCGGGGCCCCGGCTGAGGTGGAGTTTGATTTCGCTGTTGGGGGCGGCTTCGCAGGCGTTGACCACGAGTTCGGAGACAATGAGAAGAACGTCATCGGAAATATGGCAAAGGCCCCATTTGAGGAGTCGCTGGGTGACCAGAGAGCGGGTGAGGCCTGCCGTCATGGGCGAGGCGAGCAGGATCAGGTTAAGGTCGTCCGTCGTCATCGTGGTCACCGGTCTTCTCCCTCGAACGGGCTATGGAAAACTGGTGACCAGAATGGCGTCTACCGACTACTCTCAGCTGTGTACGCGAAAACGCGAAACAGCGGAGGAACAATGCCGATCGTCCGCGATCCCCTGAACCCCAAGCTCTCGCTCTGGCACTGGCTCGCCTTTCAGCTCCGCTACCTGCGGGAGGCGAACGGGCTGAGCCTCACCCAGGCCGGAGCGGTCATTCACGCCGCTCGCTCGACTGTTTCCAACATCGAAGCCGGCCGTCTGCGCATCGACGACGACCAGGCCAGGCTCCTCGACCTCCGCTACGGCACCGGCCACCTGCTCCAGCTCCTGCTCTACTTCGCCCGCATCGGCCACGACCCCGAGTGGTTCCGTACCTTCTCCAAGTACGAGTCCGAGGCCACGGTCATCAAGGTCTATGCGGGCTCGGTCATCCCGATCCCGCTCCAAACCGAGCGCTACATCCGTGGCCTTCTGGCTGAGAGCCGAGTCGAAGACGTAGACGCGGCTACCGCCAGCCGGATGGCTCGTCAGCACGCCCTCCTCAACCGAGACGATCCGCCATGGACCTGGTTCCTCCTGGATGAGGCCGCGCTCCGGATCGCGGTCGGAGGCGGAGAGACCATGCGAGAGCAACTCGTCCACCTACGCCAGCTGGCTGAGCTGCCCAGAGTGTCAGT
>JBDSTJ010000081.1:0-4493 GCA_039928335.1 Streptosporangiaceae bacterium
CGCGACCCCGAGGCCACCCAGGCCTACCCCACCGGCCCCTCGACCTACGGTTCCGGCCCTTCGTCCGGCGGCCCGCTCAGTTCAAGCCCCCTGAGCTCGGGACCGATCAGCTCCAACCCGCTGAGCAGCGGCCCCCTGAGCAGCAGCAGCCCCCTCAGCGCCGGCCCGCACACCACCGGCCCGCTGGCTCAGAACCCGCTCGGCTCGGCCGGCCCGTTCAGCCCGCCGCCGCGCAGCGCCAACCCGCTCCCCTCCGGCCCGCTGGGCGGCCAGCCGCCGTACAAGCCCGAGCCCCAGCCCGCCACCGACACCGACGGCCAGCGGCTGCCGACGGTCGACGAGCTGTTGCAGAAGATCCAGGCGGACCGCCGCAAGTCCGAGGCGCCGACGACGTCCTACAGCGGCGGGTCGCTCACCGATCCGCTGAACGACCCGCTGACCACGGGTGAGCGCGACGCCTCGTCCTATGGCACGACGTGGTCCGCGCCGACCCCGGCGCCGTCCTCGCCCAGCTATGACTCCGACCCGCTCGGCGGCGGGACCGGCGGCTCGGGTTACGGCTCCTACGGCTCGGAGGGCTACCCCAAGGCCCCGGCCTACGGTGAGCCGCCGCGCTATGACGACCCGCTGGCGGGGTACAGCAGTTCGCCGGGTACCGGCTCCTATGGCGGGTCTTCCTCCTACCGGAGCGAGAGCACCCCGGAGGCCGGTCGCTACGGCGACTTCACCGGCAGCAGCTTCAACGGGGACGCGGGCGGCGACGCCGCGCAGCCGAACGCCCAGGCGCCAGGGGCGGGCGGATACTACCCGGGTGAGCAGCAGGGCTTCTATCCCGCGCCGACGCCCGAGCCACCGGCCGCCTATCCGAGCGGACCGTATGAGAAGAAGCCGGCCTCGGCCGAGGAGTGGGACAGCTACCGCGACTATCGTCACTGAGTGTCACCCGAACGGCCGTTGTCTGTGATTCGATACCTCATGTGACGATCAATACACAGAGTGTTGTCGGGCGGTTCATGACTCCCGGTAGGGACATTCCTGCCTCGTTCGTGGTCTTTCTGGTGGCGATCCCGCTGTCGCTGGGTATCGCGGTCGCCTCGGGTGCGCCCGTGGCGGCCGGACTGATCGCCGCCGTGGTCGGCGGCATCGTGGCGGGTGCCATCGGCGGTTCCCCGCTCCAGGTCAGCGGCCCCGCCGTCGGGCTGACGGTGATCGTGGCCAGCATGATCCAGCTGTACGGGTGGCCGGCCACCTGCGCGATCACGCTCTGCGCCGGGCTGCTGCAGGTGGGCCTGGGGGCCTGCCGGGTCGCCAGGACCGCGCTGGCGGTCTCGCCCGCGGTCATCCACGGCATGCTGGCCGGGATCGGCGTCGTCCTGGTCCTGGCCCAGTTGCACGTGATGCTCGGTGGGAAGCCGCAGCACTCGGCGCTGGCCAATCTGCGGGAGCTGCCCACCCTGCTCATGTCGCAGCATTCGATCGCGACGATGCTGGGCCTGCTGACGATCGCGGTTCTGCTGTCGTGGGAGCACCTGCCGTGGCGGTTCGTCCCCGCGCCGCTGGTGGCGATCCTGGCCGCCACCGGGGTGGCCTGGTTCTTCGGCCTGGATGTGCCCCGGGTCGACCTTCCCGACAGTCTGCTCGCGGGCTGGAAGCCGCCGATGTTCCCCGACGCCCCGGTGCACGACCTGGTGGGCGCGGTGGTCTCGGTGGCGCTCGTCGCCGGGGTCGAGTCGTTGCTGTGCAGTGTGGCGATCGACCGGATCCGCCCGGTGGACGTGCCGCGCAGCGATCTCGACCGGGAGCTGGTCGGGCAGGGCGTGGCCAACTTCTGCACCGGCCTGCTGGGCGGCCTGCCGGTCGCCGGGGTCGTGGTGCGCAGCACCGCCAACGTCAAGGCCGGGGCGCACACCCGGGCCTCCAGCGTCCTGCACGGAGTCTGGGTGCTGGTCCTGGCGTTGTCCTGCGGCCCGGTGATCGAGGAGATCCCGCTGGCGGCGCTCGCCGCGCTGCTGGTGGCGCTGGGCCTGCGCCTGGTCGACCGCGCGCACCTGCGGGGACTGCGTCGGCACCGGGAGACCTGGGTCTACGGGGCGACGCTCTGCGGCGTGGTCGTGCTCGGCCTGGGCGAGGGGGTCGTGCTGGGGATGGCTGTCGGCGCGTGCCTGGCGTTGCGTCGACTGACCAGGGTGTCGGTGCGGACCGAGCAGAAGAACGGCCGCTGGCATGTCGTGGTCGCGGGCTCGCTGACCTTCCTCGGCGTGCCCAAGCTGACGCAGGCGCTGCAGCGGGTCCCGCCGGGCGTTCCGGTGGACCTCGATCTTCATGTCGACTTCATGGACAATGCGGCGTTCGACACAATTCATACCTGGCGCGTTTCTCATGAGCGACTGGGCGGTAAAGTCGATATCGATGAGATTCACGAGGCTTGGTATGAGAACGCCATGACGGGCGAGACGTCCCCCCACAAAACCCCTCCGGGGGCTCCGCGCTGGTGGGCTCCCTGGTCACGGCGCAGCCGCGGCCCCGTCGAACAGCTCGACGGGGTCTCCCCGCGTGAGGTCCTGATCGCGGGCGTCCGCGAGTACCACGGACGCACCGCCCGGCTGGTCCGCCCGATCATGGCTGAGCTGGCCATGGCGCAGACCCCCGAGCACCTGTTCATCACCTGCGTCGACTCCCGGGTCGTGCCCAACCTGATTACCGCGAGCGGTCCCGGCGACCTGTTCATCGTGCGTAACGTCGGCAACATCGTGCCCCGCTTCGGGACCCGGACGCCCGACGACTCGGTGATGGCCGCCGTGGAGTACGGCACGAGCGTCCTCGACGTGCGGACGATCACGATCTGCGGGCACTCCCGGTGCGGTGCGATGGCCGGAGTGCTGGCCGGTGGCGCGGAGATCGAGCACCTGCCGGCGCTGTCGCGCTGGCTCAAGCACGGAAACCGCAGCCTCGACCGGTTTCTCAAGGCCGCGCCGCGCGATGACCAGACGGCGCTGGCCGGCCTCTGCCAGATCAACGTCATGCAGCAGCTCGACAACCTGATGACCTATCCGTGGCTGCGCAGCCGGGTCGAGGCGGGCACGCTCGAGCTGGTCGGCATGTACCTGGACCTGGAGACCGCCAAGGTGCACCTCCTGGACGGGGACGGTGTGCTGTCGGTGCCCGACCGGGACCCGGCCGCCGGCGACGACCCGCAGCAGGCCTCGGCACACGCCTGAGATGCCACAATCACCCTTGTGCGGGTAGGGATTCTGGGGCCCCTGGAGATCGTCGTCGACGGGGTGGTCGTCGAGGTCGGCGGTTCGCGGCTGCGCGCCCTGCTCACCGTGCTCGCCCTGGGCGAGGGGCGGATCGTGCCGACGGAGCGGCTCATCGACGACCTGTGGGAGAGTGCGCCGCCGGCCGGCGCGCCCAACGCCCTGCAGTCCCTGGTGTCCCGGCTGCGCGCGGCCGTCGGCCGGGACGTCGTCGAGTCGCACCCCACCGGCTACCGGCTCAATGCCGAGGTCGACGCCCGCGAGTTCGAGCGCCGGGTGCGCGAGGCCAGGCGGCAGGACCCCGCGACCAGGGCCGCGGGCCTGGGTCAGGCACTCGCGATGTGGCGTGGCCCCGCCCTGGCGGACGTGGCCGGCGCGTCGTTCGCCGCCGCCCCCATCGCCCGGCTCGAAGGCCTGCGCCGTACCGCTGTGGAGGAACGGCTCGGTGCGGATCTCGAACTCGGCCGGCACACCGAGGCCGTTCCCGAGCTACAGGCCCTGGTCGCGGCGGATCCGCTGAACGAGAACCTGGCTGTGCTCCTGATCCGGGCACTGTACGGCGCGGGGCGGCAGGCCGACGCGCTGGCGGCCTTCGACTCGGCCCAGCGGGCGCTCGACGACCAGCTCGGCGTCCAACCGTCGCAGGAGCTGGCACAGGTCCAGCTGGCGGTGCTCCGGCACGAGCTCGACCTGTCGGCGGCACACGAGACCCCCACCAACCTCAAAGCCCATCTGACCAGCTTCATCGGCCGAGACGACGACCTCGACCGGGTCGCCGGGCTGCTGGGCGAGAGCCGCCTGGTCACCCTGACGGGGCCTGGTGGGGCGGGCAAGACCCGGCTTTCGCTGGAGGCCGCGCTGCGGGTGCGGGAGCGGATGCCCGACGGGGTCTGGCTGGTCGAGCTCGCGCCGATCACCGATCCGGCCGAGATCCCGCACGCCGTCCTCGCCGCGCTCGGCCTGCGTGAGCTCGCCGTGCTCACCGCGCGCGGCCGGGTCGCACCCGCCGAGACCGACCCGGCGGAGCGGCTCAGCCTGGCCCTGCGCAACAAGCGGATACTGATTGTGCTGGACAACTGCGAGCATCTGGTCGGCCCGGCGGCCCGGCTCGCCGACCGGATCCTCGCCGACTGCCCGCAGGTGCGGATCCTGGCGACGAGTCGAGAACCGCTCGGCATCAACGGCGAGACGCTGTGGCCGGTGGAGTCGCTGGAGTTGCCGGCCGAGGCCGCCGCC
>JBDSTJ010000082.1:0-3432 GCA_039928335.1 Streptosporangiaceae bacterium
CTCCTCGATTCAGGCCGACGGATACCGCAGCCTCGAACAGGGTCAACGGGTCGAGTTCGAGATCTCGCAGAGCGACCGGGGGCCGCAGGCCGACCTGGTGACGGCTCTGTGAGCAACCCGGTGGAGGGACCCGCTTGGCGCGGGTCCCTGTTCCCGGTCACACCGGCCGGCGGGCCGCCCGGTTCGCGACCGTCCCCACGCGCAGCATCAGGATCGAGAGCGGGATGGTCAGGAACGCACCGACGAACCCACCGATCGCCAGCGGTCCCGCCTGCCAGGTCATGATCGGCGTGAACCAGCCGAGGGTCAGCGACACCAGCCCGCAGGTGATCAGGAGCGTCGCGGCAGCGAGCACCACCGACCCCAGCGCGAGCAGCAGCACGGACCGCGCGTTGCGGCCCACCCGCAGCGCACCCGAGGCCAGCAGGCCGATCAGCACCAGGCCCGGCAGCACGTAGAACGGCCACAGGCCCTTGATCCCGCCGGCGCTGGTCCCGTCGACCGTCAACTGGATGCCGTGCGCACCCCATGCCTGCGCGCCGTTCAGGCTGGCGCCGGTCAGGTCGGCCTGGTCGAAGCCGGCCGAGCGAAGATCCGCGTCGTCGAGCCTGGCCCCCTTGAGCTCCGCCTGGGACAGGTCCGCCCCGTGCAGGTTCGCACCGCGCAGGTCAGCCCCGTTGAGGTCGGACTGCACCAGATAGGCCCCGCTCAGGTCCGCGCCCCGCAGGTCCGCCCCGTTCAGGTCCACCTGGTCCAGCCGCGTCCCGTGCAGTTTGGCCTTCTGCAGATCGGCCCCGGTCAGGTCGTAGATCGTGCCGAGCTTCAGGGCCTCCAGCCGGGCGCCGGTCAGGTTCGCGCACTTCAGGTCCCGGGGGACCTTCGCCACCTTCGTCAGGTCCTGCCCGGCCAGCGCCGGGCCGCTGTGCCGCTCGCACATCGTCGTGGGGCTCTCCGTCGTCGAGAGGGCCAGGGAGGAGCATCCCGCAGTCGTACTGCCGATCAGCACGAGGGCCGCGGCGATCTGTCGCATCTGTGTTGTCACACCACAGACCATGGCCGCCCGGGGGACCTGCCGACCTGAGCAATCACTGCTCATCTACCGGGTCGGGACCGGCCTGAGCAACCAGCCTCGTCACCCGGCCGCCCGGCCCGTACAGTGCGTGCCTGTCTGGAGACGGGTACCGGAGAGCCACGGGCTGCGGGCCTCGCACGAGGACCGCGACCAGGTGGTGGATCAGCTGCGGGTGGCCGCGGGTGAGGGTCGCCTCACACCGACGGAGCTCGACGAGCGCCTGGAGATCGCGCTCACGGCCCGGACCCGGGGCGAGCTCGACGCGGTCGTGCGCGACCTTCCGGCCGTCCCGGTCCAGGCCACCGCGCCGTTCCCGGTGGTCAAGGAGGTCGTCCAGGCATCAAGATCATCATTCCGACGGGTGTCGACGTGGACGTGGACGGCATCTCGGTGCAGTGCGGCAGCGTCCGCCAGCGCGCCTCCCGCGACCCCGGCGCTCCGGCCAAGGTGCGCGTCACCGTCTCCGGTCAGGTCGACAGCGGCAGCCTCACGGTCCGAGGGCCCCGCAGGTCCTTCTGGGGTTGGTTCCGCCGCACCCGCTAAAGCGTCACTTCGGATTTCATATACGGACTCGGGCCCTGGGAGCTACCTTATGATCAACTGAGCCCCGGGAGCCCGAGTGATCGTTAAACGCCTGCTGGTCTGGATCGGTACCTTCCTCGGACTGGGGGTCGGCATCATCATGGTCCTGGGGGTGTTCTTCGGCCCGGGCGACCAGCCGCTCTGGCTTCGGTTGATCATCGGTGCCGTCGGCCTCTACGTGCTGTGGGCGCTGGGTAACAGCCTGATCCGCTCGGTGCGGGCCGCTGTTGACAGGCCGACCTGACCCCTGGCCGCATCCGGTCAGCAGTTCGTCTGCAATTCCCGCCTGCGGTCGATGGGATGACCATGTCGGTCGCACCAAGTCGAACTAGGGGTGTCCATTGCTGCCGCTGGAACGCGAAGACCCCTCGTCGGTCGGGTCCTACGTCCTGCTCGGCAGGCTCGGAAGCGGCGGCATGGGCGTGGTCTACCTGGGCTCGGCCCGCGACGGCTCCAAGGTCGCGGTCAAGCTGATCCGGCGCGAGCTGGCCCTGGAGGAGCAGTTCCGTGCGCGGTTCGCCGACGAGGTCGGCAACGCCGAACGGGTCGAGTCCTTCTGCGCGGCCCAGGTGGTCTCGCACGGCGAGTACAAGGGCCGCCCGTACATGGTCACGGAGTACATCAGCGGCCCCTCCCTCGGCGACTACGTCAAGACCCACGGGGCGCTGGCCCAGAGCCAGCTGCACAGCCTCGCCGTGGGCGTCGCCACCGCGCTGGCCGGCATCCACGCCGCCAAGCTGGTCCACCGTGACCTCAAGCCGTCGAACGTGTTGCTGTCGGCGACCGGCCCCCGCGTCATCGACTTCGGTATCGCCCGTGCCCTCGACGTGGAGTCGCACAACACCGCCACCGGCGCGGTGATCGGCTCCGCCGGCTGGATGGCGCCCGAGCAGGTCTTCGAGGGCCGCGTCAGCACCGCGATCGACGTCTTCGCCTGGGGCTCCCTGGTGGCGTTCGCCGCAGCCGGACAGCACCCCTACGGCCGGGGCACCCTGGTGACCCTCGCGGCCCGCGCCCAGCAGGGGACCCCCGACCTGTTCGCGGTGCCCGCCCGGCTCCGTCCGCTCGTCACCGCAGCCATGAACGCCGACCCCGACCAGCGCCCCACCGCCCGCGAACTGATCCTCGAACTCATCGGCGACCTGCCCTCAGACGACGATGAGGCGGCCTCCCGCATCGTGATCCCGCCCTGGCGTGAGGCCCCGCCGGACACCGGCGATCTCACCCTGCCCCCGCCGGCCACCGGCCAGTCCGAACACCCCTGGCGTCCCCGCGGACTTCCCCGCAACCTCCTGCCCTGGGTCATCGGCTCCTCCGCCGTCCTGGTGTCCGGCTCGGTCCTCCTGGCCACCGCCGACAGCTCAGACCCGCCGTCGGTGCTGCCTGCGTCAGCGACCCCGTCGCCGACCGCGACCCCGGTCCCGGGTCTCATCCCCAAGGAGTTCCTGGGCCGCTGGAAGGGCACCGTGCTGCAGTTCGACGGCAACGAGAAGTACCCCGTCCAGATCAACCTGCGCCAGGGCGAGGCCGGCGAGACCGTGGGCACCGTCAAGTACCGCTCCCTCGGCTGCGAGGGCACCCTCCGCCTCATCCAGGTCAGACCCGACACCCTTCGCCTCACCGAATACATCACCATCAACGGCGGCTGCGACACCCCGGTCAACCTCACCCTGACCTTCAGGGCCGCCAAGAAGCTGACCTACCGCTTCTACGACGGCGACTGGGACCACCAGCACACCGGCGAAGCCCCCCTCACCAAGTCCTGAGGGCGGGCCGGG
>JBDSTJ010000083.1:0-4163 GCA_039928335.1 Streptosporangiaceae bacterium
AGACGGCCATGGCCCGGCTCACCTGTGCCGCGACCGCCGCAGGGGCACAGGTCATCGTCGAGACGCACAGCGACCACATCCTCAACGGTCTGCGGATCGCGGTAAAACAGGGCCTGCTGACCCCTGATCAGGTCGCCCTGCACTACTTCCGCAGAGTCGCTGGCAAGAGGAACGAGAAGAACGAGACGGTCCCGGCCTTTGTCGAGATCACCACTCCGACCGTCGGTCCCGATGGGATGCTGTCCAGCTGGCCTGACGGGTTCTTCGACGAGTGGGACCGCTCGCTCGACGAACTGCTCGACTGATCCCCGCCCACCCTCGGAGCGAAGGGACCGGCAGTGCGCGTGCTGCTGTTCTTCAACGAACTGTCCTGTACGACCCAGGCCTCCCGGACCGAGGCCGACGACGCGATGAGCCAGTTCGTCGGCGTCCTGAGAACGATCACCAGCTGGCGGCGTGACATGGCACTGGTCAGCGCCGTGCCCCTGAAGGCCGTCGAACTCGCCCAGGGCTACTTCCTGGGCGAATGGGCCAAGGCGGGCCGTAACCGGGACCAGTGGCGCTACGTCCAGGGCCTGCGCAACCGGGCCCCGTTCACCGAGGTCCTGCCCGCCGGCGCGGGCGACGACGCCGACTACCGCTGTGAGGGCAGTGCCGCCGGCGCGGTCGGGGCCGCCCACCTCCTCGACGGGATCGTGGTGAGCCTCGCCGTCGAGGACCGCTGGGACACGGCCTGGCTTCGGGCCGACCGCGAGGTTCTCGCCGAGCAGGCCGACGGTGAGGTGTCGCTCGTCGACGAACAGGTCGAGGTCCGGCACGCGGCCGCCCGACTCCACCTTGACGAACACGAGGAACGGATCAAGGAGACCGGCCTGCAGGGACTGCGTCACGGCGGCGAGCTGTGGGAGCTCGTCCAGGACGCCTTCCCGCACCTGCGGTTCCTGCCCCGGGTCGAGACCGACCTGCGCGGCCTGCGGCACAGCTGGCTGATTCCGGTGATCCGGGAATTGCGGCTGCTGGAGGCATCCATCGCCGCCTGGCAGCCCGCGCGCGTCACCTTTCCCGAGTGGGGTTCGAAGATCACCGCCGAGGGCGATCACGGCAAGGCGGCCAGTACATTCACCGACTTCGACGGGGAGAGCCGGGCCTTCGACCTGCACGCCCGCTTCACCCCCGGGGCAGGGCGCCTGCACTTCCGGCTGGTCCCGGACGAGCAGCGCGCGACCGTCGCCTATATCGGTCCCAAGCGCAAGCGTTGAGTCCAGGATCCACACAGAGTGAGCACGGTGACCGAACCTGCTCAGCACCGAGCTTTCCCACAGCTTGGTCACGCTTAGTGCCTGAATGCTGAAGACGCAGGAGGATCTGGCGCTGCCGGGCTCCCTGCGCATGGTCGGTGATGATGCTGGTGATCGCGCTCATGGCCCTCATCCTCATCCTCCTCACAGGCGTCGCTGGTGCTGCTGCGAGAGCCCTCCGTGCATCTGATGGCGAAGGAGGGCGCTCCCCCTGCCTCCTCCGTGTCCCGAACCTCCCCTGCCGACCATGGTGAAAATGATCTGAATGTCGGTGCCCTGCTCTAGTCTCCGGTCAACGGATCAAGAGAGGGCTCCTGGACATGACCTTGCAGACCGATTACCTGGAACTGTCGGAAGACGACGGTGCGGCCCACAAGTTCTACGAGGTCATACGGGACGGGACCAGGGTCGCGATCACCTACGGCCGGATCGGCGGCAGCGGGCAGAGCAAGGTCACGGAGTTCCCGACCGAGGCCAAGGCCATCGCGGCCGCCGCCAAGAAGGTCGGCGAGAAGGTCCGCAAGGGGTACGCCCCTGCCCTGCGCGGCGTGCGGCAGGCCCGGTCGGTGACCCGCCGCTCGATCGTGAGCAGCCGCTCCACCGCGCAGCAGGCCCCGGTGATCTGGCGGTTCGCTAGCGGCACGTCGGCGTTCGGGATTTTCGTGGACGAGGAGCGCTGCTGGGTCGGCAACCAGGGCGGCGACGTGTTCACTCTCACCCACGGCGGCACGGTCCAGAGCCGGTTCCGGCTGCCCGACGGGGTCAAGTGCATTGTCGCCGACGACTTCTGGATCTATGCGGGCTGTGACGACGGCAAGGTGTACGACCTGAGCGGCAAGGTGCCCCGGGTCGCCTATGAGATCGCCGCCGAGGTCGACATCTACTGGCTCGACATCCACGACGGCGTGCTCGGGGTCTCCGACCAGGGCGGCCGGATCACCACGATCGACCACGAGGACGAGTTCCAGTGGGCCAGGACCAGCAACGGCGACTCCGGCTGGATGGTCCGCTGCGACGGTGACGCGGTCTATCACGGCCACTCCGGCGGCGTGGCCCGCTACGCGGCGGCCCACGGCAACCCGGTCTGGCAGACCGACGTGTCCGGTTCCGTGCTGTTCGGCTGGCAGGAGCGCGACTCGGTCTATGCGGGGACGAGTCGCAACCAGGTCGTCCAGCTCGCCAAGGGGACGGGTGTCATCGAGGCGCGCTACCAGTGCGACGGCTCGGTGTTCTCGTGCGCGACCGCACCCGACGGGCGGTATGTCTTCGCCGGTGACAGCCACTCGTCGGTCTACTGCTTCGACCAGTCCGGCCGCCGGCTGTGGAAGCTCGGCACCGGTTGCGGTTCGGCGTTCTCGATGCAGTTCCTCGATGACCGGCTCTACATCGTCACCACCGACGGCACGCTGGCCTGCATCGACGCGACCGAGCAGGCGATCAAGGCCGCCCAGGCTGGCGAGGTCCCGCAGGTGGTCGACGTCAAGGCCGCGGCGTCGCTGCCGGTGGTCGAGCCGACCGTCACGCTGGAGACGGTGTCGTCGGCGGACGGGGGCGTGCTCGTCGAGTGCTTCCAGGACGGCGCGCGGCTGCGGGTCCGGGTGCTCAGCTCCGGCTATGAGACCGGCTGGAACGTCCAGTTCCCCAAGGAGATCCGCCAGCCGGGGGTGCGCTACGTCGTCGAAGGACTGCGGCCGTCGGGCAGCGGCGGCTTCTACCGGGCGTACGGCGACATTCGCCGCCTGCTCTGACTCATGAGGGGTGAGGGGAGCGATCCGTAACATCGGGACCTGGGCTGCGGTCCGGCCGTGTAGACATGAGGTCATGAGCGACGACAGGTGGAAGGCCAGGTTCCGGGCGGCTCGCGTGAGTCTGCCCGGCTGGGCCAAGGAGGCTCCGGAGCGGAGCGTGTTCCGGTCGAACGCGAGCGGGACCTGGGAGATCTATACCTGGGACCGCTCGACCGGCGAGCAGCGGCAGGCCACGAGTCGGCCCAACGGCACCTGGATGGGCGGCCTCGACCCCTACGGCAGGAGCCTGTGGTGGTTCAGGGACACCGACGGCGACGAGCTCGGGGTGTGGATGAAGCAGCCGTTCGAGGGTGGCGAGGCCGAGCCGGCCACCACCCTTGAGCCGTCCTATCCGAGCGGGCTGGGGCTGGGGCGCAGCGGCCGGGTCCTGGTCGGCCGGTCCGGTCAGCACGGCAACTCCGTCCACTTGATCGACCCCGGCCAGGAGCCGGTGACGATCTATGAGCACGCCGAGAACGCCTATCTGGGCGGGATGTCGCGGGACGAGACGCTGATCGCGATCGGGCACAGCGAGCACGGCGACAGCAGGCACCCGGCGCTGCGGATCATCCGGCCGGACGGCAGCACGGTCGCCGAGCTGTATGACGGCGAGGGCAAGGGTTTGGGTGCCTCGGGGTTCTGCCCGGTCGAGGGCGACCCGCGCCTGCTGGTCAACCACGAGCGGCGCGGCAAGGACGAGCTGCTGATCTGGAACCCGCTGACCGGCGAGCAGGAGGAGCTCGTCTTCGATCTGCCCGGCGAGGTGGGCGCGGGCTGGTTCCCCGACGGGTCGGCGCTGCTGGTGTCGCACGGCTACGAGGCGCGCGACGAGATCTTCCGGTACGACCTGACGTCGCGTGAGCTGTCCCGGATCGAGACACCGCGCGGGTCCATCGGCGGGGCGGCCGCGCGGCCGGACGGGTCGATCGAGTACTCCTTCACCTGCGCCGCCGAGCCGCCGGTGATCCGCTCGACCTCCGGTGAGGTCGTGCTGACCCCGCCCGGGGACGCCGCGCCGCCGTCGGTGCCGGTCGAGGACGCCTGGGTCGAGGGTCCGGGCGGCCGGATCCACGCGCTG
>JBDSTJ010000084.1:0-6101 GCA_039928335.1 Streptosporangiaceae bacterium
CCGGTGGGCGAGCACGTCGTGCATCTCCCGGGCTATCCGGTGGCGTTCCAGCGCGCGGGCCTCCGCGACCCGTCTGCCCTGCTCGGCCTCGGCCCGGTCGGCCCGCTCCCGCAAGGTGCCGATGAGCGCCGCGCGCGCCTGGGTCAGCGCACCCCAGGCGACGAGCGCGGCGTGCGCGATGACGACGAGCACCAGCCACCAGCCGTACGGGAGCGCCGGGGTGGGTTGCAGCAGCCCGCGCACCGCGTGCGCCGCGATCCCGACGAGACCGACGCGCACGGCTGTGCCGAGCGGGCGGCGCTGCGCGACCTGCAGGGTGCCGACGGTCGCGGCGGGGGTGGCCGCCGGTGACAGGGCCGCCAGCACATTCAGCATGATCGTCGTGGCGACCGGACGGCGTGCCAGCAGCGGCAGCAGCGCCCAGCCGACAATCGCGGTCACGACGTTCACGGCGAACAGCCGCTCTCCGTGCAGGCCCCAGAGCGTCACGGCGGTCAGGGCGCCGACCACGGCCATCAGGATGGCCGTGCCGGCGCCTTGACGGCGCGGTTCACATGCATTCACGGGACCGAGGCTACGGATCGGCGATCGGCGGCGACAGCTACTTAAGTCGGGGGCGGGCTCGACCGGTGGCCGATGTGCCGGCTGGCCGGGCGGCCGAGACTCGGCCCCATGAGAACTCCTACCGCAAGGGCCACGACCGTCGCCGTGGCCGTCCTGACCGGCGTCATCTGCTGGGTCGCCGCAGTACACGGAGCTGGGATCCGGCTCGTCGTCGGCGACGGTGAGCGGGTGGGCGTGGCCCAGGTCGCCATCGCCACCCTGCTGGCCGGTCTGGCCGCCTGGTTCCTGTTCGCGCTGCTCGAACGGTTCACCCGGCGGGCCAGGGCCGCCTGGACGGTGGTCGCCTCGACCGTCCTGGCCCTGTCGCTGACCGGGCCGCTCAGCGCCACCAGCACCGCCGCCGGGATCACCCTCGCCGTCCTGCACCTCCTGGTCGGCGCGGTGCTCATCGCCGGGCTGCGCAGGACGTCGGCCAGATGAGAATTCCCTTAATGTGAACGAACCCTCAGTGCCGTTCCGGATACCCAAAGCGATCACTACGGTGGCGAGAATTCCCTCGACATCGCGATGACCAGCGAAAAGGCGCGATTCTCGGGGGCCGCGCCTGCGTGGTGACGGAACGAACGTTACAGCTCTGTTACTCAAGGTACTTTGCTTATTAACGGGGCGTTTGCCTAACCTTGCGGCGCATGGAGAAAAATAAGCCGTCCCGTGATGCAACCTTTGCCCAACCCCACGTGTCCGGTAGATCCTTTGCATCAGAGCACCCCGTGATCGTCGGCGGGTGCGCCCGTTCCGGGACGACACTTCTCCGCACCATGCTCAACAGCCACCCCGACCTCGCCGTCCCGCACGAGACCAAGTTCATGGTCACCGCGTGGCGGCGCCGGGAGGCCTTCGGCGACCTGACCCGGGTCGACAACCGCCGCGACGTGGCGGACTGGTGCATCGACGTGCCGCACAGCAGGTTCTCCCGGATCGGGATCGACCGGGAGGTGCTCCGGGAGGCCTTCGCCGCCGCCGCGCCCACCCTCGGCTCCCTCATGGCGGTCTGCTTCGAGCTCTACGCCGAAAAGAACGGCAAGCCCCGCTGGGGCGACAAGCGCCCGTCCTACTCCCGCAACCTCAACGCGGTCTTCGGTTTCTTCCCCAACGCCCGGTTCGTCAACGTCGTCCGCGACCCCCGCGCCTGCGTCGCCTCCATGGGCAAGGCCTGGCCGAAATGGGGCCGGGTCGCCTCGGCCACCGAGGTGTGGGAGCGGACCGACAAGGCCGTCCAGGCCGGGCACCGGAAGCTGTCCGCGGACCAGATCCTCGAGATCCGCTACGAGGACCTGGTCACCAAGCCGTATGAGACCCTCGAACCGATCTGCGAGTTCCTCAGCCTCGATGCCGCCCAGATCCCCACGATGCTCGACTACCACGAGGGCAAGGACCTCCCCACCGGGGAGCTCTACCGGAACGCCGCCGCACCGGTGAACACCCAGGCCGTGCAGCGCTGGATGGAGGAGATGAGCGACTCCGACATCGCCCTCGTCGAGCACGTCCTGGGTGACCGGATCGTCCACCACGGCTATGAGCTGACCGGCCGCAGGGGCCCGCTGTCCGCCGAGGTGATGGCCGACTTCGAACGGGTCCGGGCCAAGCGCAACAAGGAAGAGCGGCGTCGGCAGCTCGTGGAGTTCAAGCGCAGGGTGACCTACCGCCAGCCGACCGCCTACCGCTGACCGACCGCCTACCGCTGACCGGCCGGGCCGAGGACCCACAGGTGGTGGCTCCAGCCGATCTCCACCGAGTGCACTGTCCGGAGCCCGGCCGCCGCGGTGAGCTCCGCGATCCTGTCCGTCGTGCGCAGGCCACTGCCGAACGCGCACTTGAGCTGCAGGTGCTGGAGCACGTCCTCGGGGTCGTCGGAGAGGACCTGTTCGACCAGGAGCAGCCGGCCGGCTGCCGGCAGGTTGGCTGCCGGCAGGTTGGCTGCGGACAGGTTGGCTGCGGTGGCCCTGAGGACCTCGACGGCGTCCTCGTCCTCGAGCCAGGTCAGCGGGTTGACCAGGAGGTAGGTGGTGTCACCCGCGGGCGGGACCGGGTCGGTCTGGGCGATCAGCTCGACCTGGACGTCGAGGATCTGGTCGCGCAGGACCCGGACGGCCGAGGGCAGGCCCACGATCCGGACGCCCAGCGCGGGGAAGTTCCTGACCAGGGCATTGGCGATCGAGCCGGCTCCGTTGCCCGCGACGGTGAGCGAGGGCACCGAGGCCCAGTCATGGGCGTCGACCAGGCTCGGCGCGACCCACAGCGCGATCTCCTCGACCGCCGCGCGCGCCTCCTCGCCGAGCCGGCCGTCCCGGCGTACCGCTGCCGCCAGCGCGCCGTCGGCCGCCCGGCCGGTGCGGACCGTCCCGGCCAAACCTGCCAGGGACAGGTCCAGGGCGGCGCGGGCACCGTCCAGGTGGTACTCCCGCACGGCGTGGTCGTCCTCGGCCAGTTCCTCGCCCAGCGGCGCGAGGCCGTGCCGGCCCGCCTCGTCGACCGTGAGGACCTCGATCGCGACTAGGTAGGCGAGCAGAGCTGCCAGGGTGCCGGGGTCGGTGCCGGTCCGCCTGGCCAGCCCCGCCGCGTCGGCGTTGCCGGACTGGACCTCCTCGATCAGCCCGAGCGTGACGGCCGCCCGGATCGCGAAGCCGGGAGCGAGGTCGGTGAGCTCGTGCAGCCGGTCGTGGGTCTCGTCCGGGTCCGGCTCGGGCACCCCGGGCAGCGGCTCGGTGCGCCGCCAGTAACCGGTGAGGCTCATGTGCTCCCTGGGCACGTCGCGTTCTCTGAGGTAGCGCCGGATCGGCTTGAGCGTGACCGCCTCGCCGGCCGCCCACACGAACACGGTGCCGGGCAGCCACTCGGTGTTCCGCACGGCCTGTTCGAGCAGGTCGGTCGTGCCTGCGGGCCGGCCGTCGCGGTACAGCCAGGCGATCTCGGCGTCGGCCCTGGTCGGCAGCTCCTGCCGGTGTGCCTCGTCGGCCACCTCGACGAAGACCTTCGCCCGGGTGCTCTCGGGCATCTCCGCCAGCCATCGGCCGATCGCGGGCAGCGCCGTCTCGTCGCCGAACACCAGCAGCCAGTCAACGCCCTCGGGGTGGCCGTCGGACATCTTCGGCCCGGCGATCCACGCCGTCTGCCCGGTGCGCGCCTGCTGCGCCCAGGTCGAGGCGGGCCCGCCCACGTGCCGGACGAAGTCGAACTCGAGCTCGCCGGCCGCCGGGTCGTACCGGCGCGGGGTGTAGTCCTTGCCGATCGGCCGCGCGTCGGCCGGCCAGTCCAGGCTGCTGATGTTCTGCCGGGGCAGCACCGGCAGGTCCGCGCCCTCGGCCGGGAAAAAGAACTTCACGTGGTCGTCGAAGCCCTCGGTGCGGAGCGCCGGCAGGTCGAGGCCATCGCGGTGGAAGGCGTGCAGTTGCTCGCCGCCGAAGGTGATCCGGCGCAGGCCGGGGTTGACGTCGGCGACACGCAGCACGGTCAGCTCCCGCAGGACGATCGGGAAAGTGACGACCGCACGAGGACTCCGGGGGGACATTGCTGCTCCTTCTGCTCGGTCTCGCCAGGGCGTACAGAAGTTAGGTTACCCTTACCTCACTTCGGCCGGCCAGAGCGAGACCGGCCAGAGCGAGACCGGCCAGAGCGACCAGCCGGGGAGACCAGCCGGGGAGACCAGCCGGGGAGACAGGCGGGTCGCCGTCTCACATCGCGGTGTGCCGCTGGCCGGCGGGCACGTCCGCGTCCGTGAAGCACGACTCGGCGAAGTCCGCGGCGATCCGGTGCCACAGCCGGGACCGGCGCAGCATGGCGTGGTCGCCGCCGACCAGCTCGATCGTCGCGATCTGGGTGATCTCCCGGGCCCGTTCGGCATACGCCCAGGTCGCCGCCGGGTCGGTCACCCGGTCGGCACTGCCGTGCACGAGCAGGACCCGCCGCCCGGCCAACTGCCCGACCGGCTCGCCCGGCGGCAGCCAGGGCGCGAGCCCCGCCACCGCCACCACCCGGGGATGGCCGGCCAGCCGGAGCGCGGTCCGCGCGCCCATCGAGTGGCCCACCAGGACCACCGGGCCGCCGTCGAGCCGTTCCAGGACCCGCTCCAGGACCCGCTCCAGATCGGCGACCGGGGTGGCCTCCGACCCGTTCCACCCGCGCAGCTCGAACCGGGGCCGGACGACCGAGACACCCAGCCCGCGCACCGCCAGCCGGATCGCGTTGGCGATCGGCACCATCCGGAGCACACTCGCCTGGACCGGCGAGGTCGGCTGCCTGCTCACCGCCCGGCCCCCGTGCACGACCACGACCGCACCCGGCATTGCTTCCCCCCGTCCCCCGCTCCGACCCCACCTGGTCTCCGAAGGCTACTGTGCGTCGCCGGCCAGGGAGATCTCCGTACCCGTTCCCGGGTGCGGACGGCGGGCCGCCGGCTTAATCCACCCGCGATCCGAGCCGCCCGGGAGCATCTCCTGCCCCTAAGGTCGTTGACGACGAAAGGACCTTTCTCATGTTCTTCGATCTGGGTGTGCGCGACTTCCTCGACCGGGCCGAGCTCGTCTATCCCGACCGGGTCGCCGTTGTCGACGAACCCGACCAGACCGCGCCGTCGTGGGGCTCGCTGACCTACCGCGAGCTGGCGGGCCTGGCCCGCGGGCAGGCCGCCGCGCTCGACGCGCTGGGCGTGCCGGCCGGCAGCCGGGTCGCGATCGTGTCGCACAACGCGGCCCGGCTGCTCGTGTCGTTCTTCGGGGTGTCCGGCTGGGGCCGGATCCTCGTCCCGGTCAACTTCCGGCTCGCGCCCGCCGAGATCGCCTACATCGTCGAGCACTCCGGCGCGGACGTGCTGCTGGTCGATCCGGAGCTGCGGCACCTGCTCGACACCGTCACCGCCGCGCACGTGTTCGTGCTCGGCGAGGACGACGACGAGATCTTCGGTGGCACGGCCGAGCCGGTCCCGTGGGCCTGCGAGGAGTCGGCGACCGCCACGATCAACTATACCTCCGGTACGACCGCGCGGCCCAAAGGGGTGCAGCTCACCCACCGCAACCTGTGGATCAACGCGACCGTGTTCGCGCTGCACGTCACCCTCAACCCCGAGGACGTGCTGCTGCACACCCTGCCGATGTTCCACTGCAACGGCTGGGGCATGCCGTACGCCCTGACCGGCCTGGGCGGCCGGCACATCGTGCTGCGCAAGGTCGACGGCGGCGAGATCCTGCGCCGCGTCCAGGAGCACGGCGTCACCGTGCTGTGCGCGGCGCCGGCCGTCGTCACCGCCGCACTGGACGCCGCTGGGGACTGGGACGGGGAGATCCCCGGCCGGGACCGGGTCCGGATCATCGTCGCGGGCGCACCGCCGCCCACCCGGACCATCGAGCAGGTCCACGAGGTGCTCGGCTGGGAGTTCATCCAGATCTACGGCCTGACCGAGACGTCGCCGTTGCTGACGATGAACCGCGGCCGCTCCGAGTGGGACGACCTCGACGTGCCCGAGCGGGCGCGTCTGCTCTCAC
>JBDSTJ010000085.1:0-5143 GCA_039928335.1 Streptosporangiaceae bacterium
CGTCTGGCGACCATGAGGCACAGGGCTGCACGCGAGACGAGCTACATGTGTCCCTGCTGTCCCTGCTGTCCCCGTGGCTGGTCAGAGGCTATTTCCGTGGGGACAGGCAGCGGGGACAGCGGGGTCAGGCGGGCCGTTCCGTGTGGAGCAAGGGAGCGGTCAGCGCTTGCGAGGACGTGATCTCGTCGGTGTCCGTGTTGTGGGTCGATGCGATGACCATCGAGAAGTGCTGCCGTCCGGCGATGTCATAGAGCTCGGCCAAGTGCTCGCTCAAATAGTGGGCGGCGCCGTACGCGCCGATCGGGAGGGCGCTCGCGATGACGAGGAGCGAGCCGTCCCCACCGGGCCTGGCCAGCCGACCGAGATAGGCGATGGCGCCGTCCGTTGAGTCGGTTGCTGGCACGGCGTGGACCTTGGCGTTGTCTCGTTCGATGATCGCCCATCGGGTATCGGTCCCTTGGCCCACATCGAGACGTGGATCAGCCCGCAGGAGTGCCGCGAGTTCGGCCGAAGTTTCGAGACCGCTGACGACGAAGAGGTCGTCCCGGTTCAGGTCGATGTCTCCGGACGGAACCCAAGGAGAAGGCCGAGGAGGACCTGAGCGAACTCGACAAGCTCCTCCTGGGCGAGCCCGACCAGCGGCCATGTCGGTAACCCTCCGGCAGACCTCGGGAAGGTCCTCGATTGGATCGCCGAGCACTCCGACGCAGGTCGGTGCTGTTCAACTTCCTCGAGTACGCGATCGCCCAAGGGCACCTGCCAGCCAACCCGTTACTCTTCCGATCATGGGGAGAGGCTGCATAGGTCCTCGAACACCACCGTGGCAGCCGCCGATGACCCCTGGATGAGACCGAAACCATTCCACTACTCATCCACAGAGAGCCGGTTAAGCCCGGTTACAGCCGTGGATGACCAGCACGGCAAAGCAAAGAGCCCGTGACCTGAAACTCCAGGTCACGGGCTCTTTTCGGTGCTGTGGCGGCTGTTGGGTTCGAACCAACGTAGGCTGAGCCGGCAGATTTACAGTCTGCTCCCTTTGGCCACTCGGGCAAACCGCCAGGTTGTCACTTGCGTGACGGGGAAAATATTAGCGGATCCCGGGGAGTGCTGGTGACAGTCGAGGCGGTCAGCGTCAGGTGGGTCTGGCGGGGGCTGCCTACAGGTCAGGGTCTTGGCCGGCTTGGTCCTGGCAGGCCAGATCGTGATCTTGCGGGCGAGGTTGGTGGTCAGGTGGCTGGTGGCATCGGTGGCCGTGGCCATAGCGGCAGCTGTCGGAGGAGTACCGGCGGCACCGGGGGGCCTTGACGTAGGGGTGGAGAAGGCCGGGAACGGTTGGTGCGTGGTGAACATTAGGCTGGACGCGAGCTGCGACACTGGGTGTTGCACGTGTGGCTCCATCCCGACTGATTTCACACTTCGTAAGGACTACAGACCAGTGGCTTCCGAGAGTTCGTTCGACATCGTCTCCAAGCTGGACCGCCAGGAGACCGACAACGCGCTGAACCAGGCCGCCAAGGAAGTGGCCACCCGGTTCGACTTCCGCAACATCGACGCCGGTATCAAGTGGGCCGGTGAGGGCGTCGAGATCCAGGCGAACAGTGAGGAGCGGGCGCTCGCGGTGCTGGATGTCTTCAAGGAGAAGCTGATCAAGCGCAGCATCTCGTTGAAGATCCTGGATGCGGGCGAGCCGAAGATCTCCGGCAAGATCTACAAGATCGCGGTGGCCCTCAAGGAGGGTATCTCCCAGGATGACGCCAAGAAGATCGGCAAGATCATCCGGGAGGAGGGGCCGAAGGGGGTCAAGGCCCAGATCCAGGGCGAGGAGCTGCGGGTCACGTCCAAGAAGCGGGACGACCTGCAGGAGGTCATGAGCCTGCTCAAGGGCAAGGACCTCGACGTCGCGCTTCAGTTCACGAACTATCGCTGACCGGGACGGTGTGGCTCAGCACGTTGACGATCGTGCCGTTGGGGTCGCGGACGAAGAAGCGCCGTACGCCCCATTCCTCGTCCCGCAGGGTGTGCACGATGTCGGCTCCGGCCGCGACCATGGTCGCGTGGACCGTGTCGACGTCGGCCACCTCGACGCTCAGGTCGGGTTGGACGGCCGCTGAGGCGTCGGGGCCGGTGAGGGTGATCTGCGCGGTCGGGTTGGTCGGTGAGACCAGGGTCACGGCCCAGCCCAGGTCCATGGCCTCCGCGAAGCCCAGGAGGCCGTAGAACTCCCGGCTCTCGGCCATGGCCTCGGTGCGGATGTCGGGGACGACCCTGCGGATGCTCATGCCCTGAGGCTATGGGTCTGGAACGACCAATCAAAATGTCCCATGACACATTCCTCGGCCGCGGCACTCCCAGTGAAGTCACTTTCCCGCTGAATGGTCTTCACGAAATGAATTTGATGAGAGACCCTTGGGCCGGGGTTCCGTGAGCGGCGGGAGAGTGTTGTTGAGCGCCATCGTGCGTACGCGTGACGGTAGGAGACTGGCAGTCAAGGAGTACGGGGCACCGGACGGAAGTCCGGTCTTTCTGCTCCACGGTACGCCCGGGAGCAGGCTTGGGCCGTGCCCGCGATCGATGGTGCTGTACCAGATGGGTGTGCGGCTCATTGCGTTTGACCGGCCCGGGTACGGAGGCTCGGATCGGCTGGAGGAACGCCGGGTGGCGGACGCCGCGGCGGATGTGGGTGCGATCGCCGACGCGCTGCGGATCGACAGGTTCGCGGTGCTCGGCAGGTCGGGCGGCGGTCCGCACGCACTGGCCTGCGCCGCGCTGATGCCCGACCGGGTCAGCCGTGTCGCCGTCCTGGTGGGGCTCTGCGAGGTCGAGGAGACCGCGACCGCCGGGTGGTCGAGCGAGATGACGAAGTTCAACCGGCGGGCCTATCTGGCGGCCACCCGGGGCAGGTCCGCGGTCACCGCGCGGGTCAACCCGGAACGGTTCAGGCAGGACCCCGCCCTTCTGGTCCGCGACCTGTACGCCGAACTCACCGACTCCGACCGGCGGGTGGTCGGCGACGCGGGGATCCGGCGGCTGCTGATCAGGAGCTACACCGAGGGTCTCCGGCAGTCGGTCGAGGGCTGGATCGACGACCTGATGGCGTTTCTGGTCCCCTGGGAGTTCGACCTGGGCGACATCACCGCGCAGGCCATGATCTGGCACGGTGCCGACGACCGGTTCTCACCGGCCAGCCACGCCCGGACGCTGGCCGGTCTGATCCCGAACTGCCGTGCGGTCATCCAGCCGGGCCGCGCCCACTTCGACGCCCTGGGCGTCATGCCGGGCGTGATCTCTGGGCTGGCCCATGGTCACAGCGGCTGGAACTCGGTCTCACCGTCGATTCTGCGCCGGGCGGCCGCGTCGGCGACCAGCGGGTGATCCTTGCCGAGTACCTGTTCCAGCAGGCTGGTCGTGCGGTTCCGCAGCTCATCGGACTCGGCTACCTGGCCCAGTTGGCGCAGGGTGATCGACAGGTTGGCCTGGCAGGAGAGCGTGTCGGGGTGCTCGGCGGAGAGCACCGCCTGGAACGACTCCAGGGTGCTGCGTTCGAGGAACATGGCCTCACTCAGGTGCCCCAGGTCGGCTCGGCAGTTGGCCACGTTGATGCTGCAGGCGAGGGTGTAGGGGTGGGTTTCGCCGAGGCGCCGGCCGAGCGCGTCGAGCGTCTCCTCGCCCAGGCGGAGGGCCCCGTTGAAGTCTCCGATGCTGCGTTGGAACGCGACCAGGTTGGCGGCGGTGGAGAGGGTGAACGGATGCTCCGCCCCCAGGTCTCTGCTCTGGCCTTCGTGGATGGCCTTGGCCATGCGCATCGCTGACTGGTCGTCTCCCAGCGAGGCGTAGCAGTTCGCGAGCGCCAGTTCCGTGGAGGGTTTGTCGGGTGAACTCGGGAAGTGCGTCTTGTAACCACGGAAAGTATCCAGCATCAGGGCCTTGGCCTCCTGGTACTGGCCCAGTTTGCGCACGGAGACCGCCAGGCTCTTGGCGGTGCGCAGGGTCTCGTTGGCGTCGGGAGCGAGGACTTCGGAGTACGTACGGTGGGTACGGCGCAGCTCCTCGACGGACTCTTCGTAGTGACCGGCGTCCCTGAGGTCACGCCCGAGATTCTCCGCTGAGGACAGGGTCTGCGGGTGGCTGCTGCCCAGGACGGAACGGCGCCGGACCAGGGTCTCCCTGTCGATGTCCAGCGCGTCGTAGCAACGGCCGATCAGCCGGTAGGAGAAGGCGAGGTTGTTGGCGGCGCTGAGCGTCAGCGGATAGTCGTCGCCGAAGTTCGCCTTCTGCTTGTTGTAGGTCTGCAGGTTGAGTTCGAGGGCTTCCTGGAACCTGCCGAGCCCGATGAGATCCGCACCGAGTCCCGCAGCGGTCATCAGGGTGTGGGAGTGCTCGGGACCGATCTCGGCGAGCGCGCACTGCTGGTCGTACACCTCCTGGTCGTTGGTGTAGGCGTCCTCGAACTGGCCGAGGGACCGCAGTGCGTTGTTGGTCTGGGAGCGCAGGTAGAGCAGCTGCGCGTCATCGGGGCCGAGGGTGACCTCCCAGCGCGCCGCCAGGCTCCGACCCATCTCCAGGGCACGGATGAACTCCCCGCGTTTCCACAGGTAGCGGACCAGGTCGGTGAGGAGCTGGCGGGGCTCCTCCTCTTCGCACTCGGCGGCCCGGGACGGCGCGATGTGCGGCAGGATCTGGTCGAACATCGGCCAGTTGGCGGGATTGTCGGTGGGCATGTCGGTGCCCTCCTGCGGTGGTTTGGCCCAGGTGAGGATCCGGTGGACGTCGTGGCAGGCCTGCTCGCGATCCCCCGCGGTCATCTGTGCGCTGACCACGGCCTGGACCAGGCGATGCACCTGCATCGTGTTGTCGGCGTAGTTGACCTTGGCCAGCGCGAACCGGTTCAGCTCCTGTACGACCTTGCCGACCATCTGCTTTTCCCGCAGGGTGCTGTCGTAGCTGCTGAGCAGTCGGGCCATCTCGTCGCTGTAGATCATCTTTGTGGAGATGGGATCCGGGGAGAAGAACGCGCACAGCTGCAGCATCCGGATCGCGGCGGGCGAGCTCTTGCGGAGCTTCTCGAACGACAGCGACCAGGTCTTGGCCACGACCACCGGGAATCCCGCGGGAGCGAGCGCCAGCGCCTGCGCGGTCTCGGGGC
>JBDSTJ010000086.1:0-4641 GCA_039928335.1 Streptosporangiaceae bacterium
TCAAGGACGAACACCTCGGTTCGTGAGCTCGCGGATCCTGCCGGAGTTGTTCCAGCGCCCTACCGAGCACCCCGGCGGGCCCTCCCGCGCGGTAGGAGCGGGGCCGGGACCCAAAAGGAGCTAGGACAGGAATTCCTCGAAGGAATTGCTCGACCGCCGGAAGCCGCTCGTTGGCAGGACCGAGAGCCGTCACGGCGGACGGTGCGGCGATTCTCGACCAGGTGGGTCAGCCGCAGCCGGTCGGACCGGTGCCGCGCAGCGCCGCCTGAAGTGCATCGCGGAGCGAGCGCAGGCCTGCCGCGTCGAAGGTCGAACGATCCCGCAGGTAGGGATACAGATGGCACTGCAGGGTCGTGCTGTACTCGCTGTAGAAGCTGCTGACCGGGCGGAGCCGGGCTTTCTCGAAAGCCTTGCGCAGCTCGTTCACCAAAGGTTTGAGCTGTTCCTCCGGCAGGTTGTCGCTTCCGGTGACGGGGGCCGCACGCTCGTCGTCGGGCACCGCGAGCCGTCGCTGTGCCTGCGCACACGAGGTCTCCCGCAGCGCCCCGATCCTGCTCGGCGCGAAGCCGCCGCAGCTGAACAGCAACTGCTGGGCTTCGGACCCGGTGAGGAACTCGATCAACCTCCGGGTGGCGTCCTTGTGCGGTGAGGTCCTGGCGAGGGCGAGACTGTGTCCGCCGAGGACGCTGGGCCCCGGCAACTGGGTGACGGCGAAGAGCCGGGGCCTGCCCGGCGGGTTGAGGTTCTCCTGGGAGGCCAGGATCCGGTAGACGTACGGCCAGTTGCGCATCATCAGCACCTTGCCGTCGAGGAAGGCCTCGGTGGTCTCCTGTTCGGCGCTGACGACGGACTCGCGCCAGACCGCCGGGAACACGGGGCGGTTCATCCTGCCGATCAGCTCGTTGACGACCTTGATGGTGCGCGGGGAGCTCTCCAGTGTGCCGCCGGGGTCCACGCTCCAGAGCAGCTCCAGCAGATTCACCGTCAGTCCCTCATACGAAGCGAACTGCCCGGCATAGGTGGCCTCGTACCCCGCCTTCCTGGGGACCTTGTCGATGTCGGCCCACGATTGCGGCCTCTGCCCACCGGTCCGGTAGTACAGCAGCGCCACGTCACTGTCGAACGGGACCGCGTAGGTGTTCTTCCCGCGCACCCCCGCCTGCCAGGCCTGCGGATGCCGGTCCTCCTGGGCGAACCCCCGCAGCGGGGCGAGCAGGCCGCGCCGGTAGAACTCCTCGATCCACGGGAGGTCGAGGGCGAGCGCGTCGTAGCGGCAGCCGCCCGACTGCAGGGCGCCGATCATCTGGCTGCGCTGCACGTCGGCGAGGGAACCGATCTCCTCCAGTCGTGCCTCCGGGTCGCCGTTGAGCTTGCGGACCCGCTCGTTCCAGACACGCAGCAGGGTGCGGCGCTGGGTGTTGAAGCTGACGTCGGTGCCCGCGGCGACCGTGATCATCCCCGAACCGTTGTCGCCGCAGCCCGCATCGGGCTCGACCAGGTGCGGGACCACGACCCAGCCGAGCCCCACGAGGATTCCGGCGAGCGCCGCGGTCCACCGCCACCGCCCGGTCAGCGGGCTCAGCACGCTCATCCCCGCCTCAGCTCCGCGATGACCTCGGTGAGCAGCGACTCGGGGTCGCCGTCGGTGGCATCCTGGTCGTGACAGTGCAGGTAGCGCTGCAGCGGCCGGGCCTCCTTGCCGGTGCACCAGCCGCGGTTTCCGATCGCCAGGACGGCGATGTGCGGGTAGATCTCGTCCTTGTGAAGCTCGTTGATCCGGTTACGGACCTGTTCGAGCCACTGCTGTGAGGCGTTCGGCGAGGGACCGTCCGGCCCGATCTTCACCGAGTCGTCGGCGTCGGTCAGTACGACGACCGACGGAGTGCGGCTGGTGTCAGCGCTGACCTGGTTGAGGGCCTCCAGCAACGTCTTGTACAGCGGAGAACTCCCGCCGTTGGGCGTGACCAGTCGGTTGATCTCGGGGTTGAGCCGGTCGGCCTGCGGGCCGCGCACGTCGACCGGGTCCAGGAGCCTGCCGATGCTCAGCCCGCCGCCCCCCGGCCACTGCGGGAACGACCAGATCCCCACCCGGTCCGCGGATCCCGCGGACCCCAGCAGCCGGACCGTGGTCCGGGCCAGGATCCTGGCCCGGTCGAGCTTGGTCACCTGACTGGCGACCTTCTGGCTCATCGAACCGGAGATGTCCAGGGCCAGGATCGTGTTGAGCGGCCGCCGCGCCTGGCCGAGGTAGGCGCGGGTGTCCCTCAGTTCGGCCGCGGACGGGGCGCTGCCGGGCGGGATCCCCTGGTGGGAGAAGCCGCCGGCCCGGGACAGCCGGTCACCCGCGGTTCCCGACGGGCTCCGGAATCCCATGGTCTGCAGCCGGCCCGGAGTCAGCCAGTCGTGGAACCGGTCGATCAGCTGGTGCCGGGCGTTGCCGCCCTGCCCGGTCCAGGAGACCCTGACGAACGGGAAGTCCAGGGCCCTGGTATCGCTGGGATAGACCGCGACCAGCGGTGTGCCCTGGCCGCTCGCGGGGCAGAGGCTGCCGAGCGGGCTGCCGGCCGCATAGTCGAACAGCACCTGCTCGGACACGAGGGGGGCCACCTCCGAGGCGTCGGCCGACCGGCGCACCGCGCAGAGCAGGTCCGCAGGGCCACGGCCGGTCATCGTCGTCTTCGCGAGCCGCTGTTCGTCGGCCTGCCGGGCCTCCCTGTGACGCTGGGAACTGCTGAAATGCCCGCGATAGAGGTCGTAGGAGACCATGAGGCCCATCTCGGAGGTCTCGGGATTCGGCCGGGCGGGCCCGACCGCCTTGGCGAGGATCTCCTGGAGCGTCTGCCCGGTCCGCTGCCCGATCCGGTCGGCCTGTTCCTGGGTGACCGCGAGCACGAGCGGTGAGGATGCGATCGACCCCAGCGAGACGAGACCATCGTCCTGGTCCTGCTCCAGCAGATCGTCCACCAGCGCGGAGGACGGCGGGATCCAGACGTCGGGTTGCGGGGTCAGCAGGGCGGAACCCACCTGGGCGGGTCCCTTCGCGAACGTCGATCCGCTCCACTGGACCTGGTGCACGAAGGCGTCCTCGAGTGCGGAGACCGACGACTGGGCGAACACGTTGATCCGGACGGGCCGGCAGCCGGCGGCGGCGGCCTGGTCGTCGGCGAACTGGTCGCCGAGGTGCTGGAACGCCGCCCGGCTCTCCGGCGCGGTCAGTACCCGCAGGTCGATCCGGGTCTCGCACGGTTCGTAACTGAGCCGGCCGGCCTCGTCGAGGACGAAGCCCGCCAGCAGACTGGTGGCCATCCCGCCCAGGGCGAACCACAGGAGGTACGGGCCGACCGGCCACAGCGAGTGGGTCCACACCCAGGTCGTCCACCCGCGCACCCGGGGGATGAACAGCAGGGCGAGCAGCGACGAGGCGGCGAGGCAGAAGACCCCCCACACCACGGCCGTGTCGGCCTCGGTGCCCACCCGGGTGGCGAAGGTGGCCAGGAGTGTGGTGAGCACCAACGTCCCGATTTCGGGAAGGTGCTGCTCGTGCCAGCTTCGCGTCGCTGGGGGCTGAGGCGGTGGGCTGTCGGGAGCACTGTCTGGGGGCATGCCGGAACCAGCTCCTTGGATCCCCCCCCGAGGTCATTCCTACGGCTCGTCAGCATAGCCCGGCGGTCGCCGTGGCGGCTGAGAATTGCGTCCTATGTCTTTGGTGGGAGGTATGTGGAGATTCTTCCGATCAGGCGTGCGACGACCCGGCCCTTCTCGGCACGTTCAGGGCCACCGCAGGCAAAAGCAGGGCCTTTCCGCACCGGGATGGGAGCGGAAAAGCCCTGCCGTGTGTGCGCCTCACTCGGCGAGTACCCGGATCAGAGTGCGGTGATCCGGTCGAGGAGGTCCCGGTAGCCGCGCAGCGCCAGCCGCAGCTCCTCGGTGTTCTCCTTCTCGGCCTGCCAGCGCTCGTCCAGGCCGCGCTTGCGGTCGGTCAGTGCGGTGGTGAGAGCGGTCACCACCTCGTTGGTGAACTCCTCCGCCTTGCGCACGGTCTCGTGCGGGTCGTCGACGAAGCCCGCCTGGATGTCGCGCCAGCGCTCGTGGGAGGAGTCGGCGAAGCCGTCCTCGAGCAGCGCGCCGGCACCGTCGGCCGGACCGGTCGTCGTCGGCACGTCCTGCACGCTCTGCACGGGGGCATCGGACACGGTGTCCGGCGTCGCCGAGGCCACGACCAGGTCGTCGCTGTGCGCGTCGGGCTCGACGACGTCCGCGTCGACGACGTCCGCGTCCTGCACGCCCGCGTCCTGCACGTCCCCGTCCTGGGCGTCGGCCTCGAGGATCTCGGGGTCCCGCACGTCGTCGCTCCGCAGCTCATCGGCCCGGACCGGGTCGTCGTGCAGGTCGGTGCGCAGTCCGCCGTCGTTCAGGCCGTCGTCGTTCAGGCCGGTGTCGTTCAGGCCTGTGTCGTTCAGGCCGGTGCTGTGAACGTCCTCGGTCCGCGCGTCGGCGTCGTGGAGTTCGTCGGTCCGCAGTTCACCGGACTGCAGGTCGTCGTCCCGCAGTCCGTCGGTCCGCAGTCCGTCGTCGTCGCGAACGTCGGTGTCGTTGACGTCGGTGTCCTTGACGTCGGTGTCCTTGACGTCGGGGGTGTGC
>JBDSTJ010000087.1:0-6430 GCA_039928335.1 Streptosporangiaceae bacterium
CGCCGGGAGGCCGAACCCCTACTGAGTACCCGCACCTAGACGCGGCGCTTGAAGGCGCGGAGGCAGAGCGGGATGAAAACGGCGGCGATGCCCAGACCCCAGATCAGCGAGATGATCGCCGGCCGGAGGATCGGAGCGTCGCCGACCAGCAGACCGCGGATCGCGGTGATCAGGAACGACACCGGGTTGACGTGGTCGATGAAGTAACCGAGCCAGTTCGGCATGCCCTCGGTGGTGGGAATGAAGGCCTTGCTCAGGAACGTCAACGGGAAGATCGCGGTGAACCCGAAGACCTGGACCTTCTCGGGCTCGTTGACCGAGAGGCCGACCAGCACCGAGATCCAGGCGAACATCAGCGCGAAGGCCAGCAGCAGCAGAAAGGATCCGATGACCGAAACCAGGCCGGTCCCGAACCGGAAGCCGATGAGCACGCCGACCAGCAGCAGGATGCCCATGGACCAGGCCTGCTTGACCACGTCGGCGAGGATCCGGCCGGCCAACGGGGCGGTCCGGGCGATCGGCAGGCTGCGGAACCGGTCGAACACGCCCTTGGTGACATCGACGTTGAGCCCGAAACCGGTGCTCATCGAGGCGAACAGGGCGTTCTGCACGATGATGCCGGGGATCAGGACCGGCAGATAGGCCTCGACGCTGCCGCTGATCGACGGTCCGAAGACATAGGCGAACAACAGCACGAACATGATCGGCTGGATGCTGAGGTCGATCAGTTCCATCGGGTTGTGCTTGATCTGGACCAGGCCGCGCCAGGCGAGCGTGAAGGTGTTTCTGATCGTCGTCCCGAGCGAGATCCGCTTGGCGAGGGGGACCGCACGGGGTGCGGTGACTACGGCGGTCATACGGCCGCTCCTTCCTTGGCGGTTTCGGGAGCCTCGGGCGTCTCCGGCTCGGCCTTGTGCCCGGTGAGGGCGAAGAAGACCTCGTCGAGACTGGACTTGCGCAGCGACAGCGCACCGATGGGCACACCGGCGTCGTCGAGGTGACGGACCACCGCCGGCATGATCTCGGTGTCGGTCACCGCGACGCTGACCAGGCCCTCGGACACGTCGGGGACGGTGCCGGTCAGGTCGGCGATCACCAGCGCGGCCTTGGCCGCGTCGGTCTCGTGAGCGGGTCGGATCTCCAGGATCTGGCCGCCCGCCTGGTTCTTGAGCTCGTCGGGGGTACCGCCGGCGATGACCTTGCCGTGGTCGATGACGATGATCTCGCTGGCCAGTTGGTCGGCCTCCTCGAGGTACTGCGTGGTGAGCAGGACCGTCACGCCCTCGTCGGTGAGCTCACGGACGATGTCCCACAGGCCGTTGCGGGCCCGGGGGTCCAGCCCGGTGGTGGGCTCGTCCAGATAGAGGATCTCGGGTCTGCCGACGAGCGAGGCCGCGAGGTCGAGCCTGCGGCGCATGCCGCCGGAGAACGTCTTGGCGGCCCGCTCCCGGGCGTCCCACAGGTCGAACCTCTCCAGCAGCTCGGCGGCGCGGGCCCGGGAGTCCGGCCGCGACAGTCCGAGCAGACGCCCGATCAGGATGAGGTTCTCGGTGCCGGTCAGCATCTCGTCGACGCCGGCGTACTGGCCGGTGAGTCCGATCAGCTGGCGGACCCGGTGCGCGTCCTTGACGACGTCGTAGCCGGCGACGGTCGCATGGCCCTCGTCCGGTTTGAGGAGGGTCGCGAGGACCCGCACGGCTGTGGTCTTGCCCGCTCCGTTGGGGCCGAGCACGCCCAGGACGGTCCCGGTCCTGGCGGTGAGGCTCACACCGGCCAGGGCGTGGGTATCCCCGAAGCGCTTCACCAGGCCTTCAGCCTGGATGGCGTACGTCATGGATGGTTCTCCTCAGTTTCGTCCGACTGACGCCGGAACCGACCGCGTCACGGTAGTCGGCGTCCTCGTTCTTTCGCCAATAGTTTTCTCGGTGCCGCTGTCAACTGGCTGACAGGCTGCTGAGACGTCCTGACACCACGCTGAGACCAACACACCCCGAACGCTACGCTCCGGGTCTGACAATCCTGGTGACGGCGGTCCGTAGCAGCGCCTTAACCGCCCGCCCGCCGACGCCCGCATAGGCTGGCGGGGTGACAACGGCCATGAGCCTCCGGCCACCCGCCCACCGGATCTCCCCCAGAACCATGCTCCAGTGGGGCCTGGAGTACCTGCTCGGCGCCCTGACCCTGACCGGGCTGGCCTCTGTCGCCGCCGCCTGGGGCGAGAACGGCGCCTGGACCTGGCTGCCGGCCGCCCTGGACGCCCGGATCTGGTGGCTGCCGGTGATCATCGGGACGCTGGGCCTGCTGGTCACTCTCACCGCCCCGGTCTGGCGCTACCAGGTGCACCGCTGGGAGGTCAGCTCCGACGTCGTGTACACCCGGATCGGCTGGATCACCCGCCAGTGGCTGCTGGTCCCGGTGAGCCGGATCCAGACCGTCGACGCCGAGCAGGGCTGGATCGAGCGCCTCCTCGGCCTGGCCACCCTCAAGATCAACACTGCGTCGCACCAGGGTTCGTCGGAGCTGACCGGCCTCACCGCCGAACAGGCCACCCTGCTCGCCGCCGAGCTGGCCCGGCGGGCCCACGACCTGCGCGACGACGCCACGTGATCCGCCGACTGAGTCCCCTGACCTGGGTGGTCGGGGCAGTGAAGGAGTTCGCGGCACTGATCGCGGTGGCCGCCACCGGCCTGGCCGTGGGCGGCCTGTCCGCCGGGGCCATGTTCGCCCTGGTCGCTCTGTGCGTGGGGCTGGTCCATCACGTGGTCCGCTGGCTGACCTTCACCTACGAGCTGCACGACGACCGCATCGAGATCCGCCGCGCCCTGATCGGCCGTTCGGTCAAGACCATCCCGATCGAGCGGATCCGGGGAGTCGATATCACCGCGTCGTTCACCCACCGGCTGCTGGGCGTGGCCGTGGTCCGGATCGACGCGGCCGCCGACGGCGACGAGGGCGTGCTGGACGCGGTCTCGCGCCGGGAGGCCGAACGGCTCCGCCGCCTGCTGATGCGCCCCTCCGAGGTGGCCTCCGAACCCGATTCGGTGATCGCTCGCGCGGATCCGAGCTGGTACCGGTACGCCCCGCTGAGCGGTGCCTACCTGCTGACTCCGTTCGCCCTGCTGGGCAGCGCCCTGGGCACCCTCTACAACCTCGGGGACGAGTTCGGCCTGATCAGCGAGGGCAGCCTGTCCCACCTCGGCGACAACGTCACCGGGGTGTCCCCGCTGATCGGCATCGTCTTCTTCATCCTGCTAGTCCTGGCGATGCCGGTGGCTTCGGTCCTGGTCTTCGCCTGGTTCAACTGGGACTTCACCCTGCACGCCCGCGACGGCTCGGTGGTCGCCGAGCGCGGCCTGGTGACCCGCCGCAGCGTCACCCTGGAGCGCCGCCGGATCCGGGGCGTGGAACTGCACGACAACCCACTCGAACGCGCCGCCGGGGTCGTCCGCCTCAACGCCCTCGTCACCGGCCTGGGCGACGCCGAGCACCGCGGCCGGCTGCTGCCGACCTCACCGCACCAGGTCGCCTGGCGGGTCGCCGAGCAGCTGCACGGCTCGTTCCGGGCCGACCTGTCGCCGCACCCCCGTGCGGCCCGGGGCAGACGGATCGTCCGGGCGGTGGGCCCACCGCTGGCTGTGGCCGTCCTGGCCCGGTTCACCGGCCCGTCCTGGCTGGTCACCGCGGCCCTCCTGGCCGCGCTGCTGGGCCTTCCCCTGGGTCTGGACCGCTACCGCCAGCTGGGCCACGCCTCGGACGGCGAGAAGCTGTCGGTACGCTCCGGGTCGCTCCGCCGTCACCAGCAGATCATCGAGCACCGGGCCGTGGTCGGCTGGCGGCTCAAGCAGACGCTCTTCCAGCGCCGCGTCGGCCTGGCCACCCTCATGATCGCCGTCGGCGCGGGGCACGGCGGCTACCCGGCGACCGACGTCGACCCCGGCGCGGCCGTGGCGTTCGCGGCCTCGATCACCCCCGCCTGGGTCAAGCCCTTCCTCGACGAGCGGTAGGACCCCGAGGCCCTCGATCGGCTTCTATCCTGGGGCGATGAGCATGAACGGGCAGTATCTGAGGGTCACGCGAGACGAGCTCGAACGGGCGATGCACGACCCGCACTGGGCGCTCGGGTTCGCTGAGGACCTCCAGGAGGAGGACGAGGACAACGATCCCGACCCCGAGGACGCCCGCACCCTGACGACGCACACCGCCTGGAACGCCATCGGTTTCATCCTGGGCCGCGCCGGCTTCCCCATTGACATCGTCCACGGCGACCAGCCCCTGGCCGATGGCGAGGACTGGGGCAACGGGCCGCCCGGCTGCCTGCTCCCCGAACGCGTCCACACCGCCGCCATCGAACTGAGCGGCCTGTCGTTCGACAAGCTCATCGAGGAGATCACCCCCGCCGACCTGGACCACGCCGACGTCTACCCGCAGATCTGGGACGAGCCCGAGTCCCTCGACTGGGTCCGCGGCTGGTACTCCCCCCTCGTCCCCTTCTTCACGGCTGCGGCCCGTGACGACCACGGCATCATCCTCTGGATCGACTGATCACTTTCCGGGCACGAATCAGCCGGTCAGGAACAACTGGACGGCCTCGACCCCGATCTTCGCGCCCTGCGCGAGACCGTGCTCGACGACCTCGTCGCCGGCCGCCGCCCGGACGGCCTCCTCCACACCGATCGCGTCCCGCAGCGACAGGTGCACCGCGCCCCTGATCCCGATCGCGGCCCCGAGGATCAGCGACGTGCGGGCCGCGTCGCCAGAGGTCCGCCAGGCCAGGTCCGCGAAACCCACCACGCACCGCGCGATCACCGGGGAGTCGTGCGAGCTCAGCGCGAGTTCCAGCGCCTCGGCGTGTCGCACCGCCGCCTGCGCCAGGTCGCCCTGCGCGGCCAGGCACAGCCCGATCGCGCCCACGATGATCGACTGGAGATGAGGGGGGCCGGGCAGCGACTCGGCCAGGGCGGCTGCCCGGCCGAGCCGGGCCAGGGCCTCCTCGTGGTCGCCGCGCATCCGGGCGAACTCGCCGAGCTGGTACTGCACTCTCGACAGGCTCTCGGGGTCCCCGGTCCGCTCGGCTTCCCGGACGACCCGGCTGATCAGCGCCTCGGCCTCCTCCTTCTCGCCCAGCAGCCACAGGGTGTTGGCGAACATCATCCGGACGTGCGGGATGTCGTCGGTCATCCCGAGCTCGGCCGCCAGTTCGAGGGCTTCGGCGCACATCCCGGCCGTGGCCAGATGCTCCCCGCGCCAGGCGGTCAGCTCCGCTTGCGCCGCGAGGGCCTGGGAGATCCCCCACCGCTCCCCTTCGGCCCGGAACAGCCGCAACGCCGTACGGTAGTGGTCCTGCGCGCCCTGGACGATGCCCATGTTGAGGCCGACCTGCCCGTACATCAGGTGGGCGGTGGCCCGAAGCCACGGGTCGGGGTCGGCGAACAACGGCAGGAGCGACCTGCGCGCCGCTTCGTCCTGGTCCTCGACCGAGAAGAACTGCATGAGCGGGACCATCAGCCTGAGCACCGGGCCCGGTGCGGCCAGTCGGCCGGCGATCTCGATGGACCGCTCGGTCCACCGGAGGACCTCGGCATGGTCGTGGGTGCTGCCGAAGGTGGACAGCACGGCCAGGGCCAGCGCGACCGCGAGGGTCTCGTCCTCGGGCAGGCCGGGGAGCGCGAGGGTGGCCGTGACGGCCTCTGCGCTCTCGGTCCGGTGACCGCGCATCCACCAGTACCAGCCGAGCGCGGCGCAGTAGCGCAGCGCCAGCGGGCCGTCGGCGACGCCGATCGCCCAGCGGAGCGCGGAGTGCAGGTTGTCGTGGTCGGCGGTGAGCTGGGCGAGCCCCACCAGCTGGTCGACGCGGCGCAGCCGGAGCTCGGCAGCCTCGGCGAGGGCGACGAAGAATCCCGCGTGGGCCTGCCGGGTGGCGTGTTCCTCCCCCGAGGCGGCCAGGCGCTCCGCTCCGTACTCCTTGATCGTCTCCAGCATCCGGTAGCGTCCGTCGCCGGTCGCGGTCAGCAGGGACTTGTCGACCAGGCTCGCGATGCCGTCCAGCACCTCCACGTCCTGGCACACGGCCTCGGCGCTCTCCAGGGTCACACCGGCCTGGAAGACCGCCAGCCGCTGCCACACGGTCCGCTCGTGCTCCTCCAGCAGGTCCCAGCTCCACTCGACCACCGCGCGCAGCGTCTGGTGGCGGGGCAGGACCGTGCGGCTGCCGCCGGTCAGCAGCCGGAACCGGTCGGAGAGCCGGACCGCGATCTGCGCGGGGGTGAGCGCGCGCAGCCGGGCGGCGGCCAGCTCGATCGCGAGCGGCATGCCGTCGAGGGCCCGGCAGATCCGGACGACGTCGGCGACGTTGGCCTCGGTCAGTGTGAAGCCCGGCTTGCCCGCGACGGCCCGCTCGAGGAACAACCGCACCGACGGCGACCGTGCCGCC
>JBDSTJ010000088.1:0-5697 GCA_039928335.1 Streptosporangiaceae bacterium
CCTCCGGCGCGGCCGGGCAGCCGGTGCTGCTGCGCGGCCACGACGGTCCGGTGCGCGATGTCCGCTTCGCCCCGGACGGGCGCCACCTGGCGACCGCCGCCGACGACGGGGCGATCCGGCTGTGGGACCTGTCCGGCACCCCGCGTGCGCGGGTCCTGCCGGGGGCGGGCAGGGGCTCGGCCCTGACCCTGGCCTTCACCTCCGACGGCAGGCGGCTGGCCGCCGCCGGGCTGGACGGCGCCGTCCGGGTCTGGGACACCGCCGAACCGACCCGGCCCCCGGCACGACTGGACGGCGCCCCGCAGTCGGCCTCGACCCTGCTGTTCAGCCCGGACGGGCGGCGGCTGGTCGCCTCCGACGGCGGCATCCTGTGGGCCTGGCCGATGGCGGGCGGCAGACCGGTGGTCCTCGGCCGGCTGCG
Source organism: Streptosporangiaceae bacterium (assembly GCA_039928335.1). Lineage (GTDB taxonomy): Bacteria > Actinomycetota > Actinomycetes > Streptosporangiales > Streptosporangiaceae > Actinocorallia. The sequence goes on from JBDSTJ010000088.1 coordinate 422, forward strand.
CGGAGTGACACCGACCGGGTTCAGCCCGGACGGCAGCCGGCTCGTCACGACGAACGCCCACGGGATCATCGCGCTCTGGGACCCGTCCGGCCCCGGTGACCCGCTGCCGCTGCGCGGGCACGCCGGCGGAATCCGGGCCGCGATCATCGCGCCGGACGGGCGGCTGGTCAGCGTCGGCGAGGACGGCACGGTCCGGACCTGGGATGTCGACGGCCCGTACGGACCGGACGTCGCCCATCCGCACGGCGACCTGGTGCACGTGGCCCGGTTCAGCCCGGACGGGAAGAACGTGGCCAGCGGCGGGATCTATGACGGGACGGTGAAGGTCTGGCCGGTCGGCGCCGTGGACAAGGCCGTTGTCCTGTCCGGGCACACCGGTATGACGATGGACCTGGCGTTCGCGCCCGCCGGCACGTCCCTGGCCAGCCTCGACTCGGCCGGGACCGTACGCGTGTGGGACTGGGCCACCGGTCGGCGCGAGGCGGTGTTCGACGCCGGACCGGCCACCAGGATCGCCTTCAGCTCGGTGGGCGACAGGCTGCTGACCAGCGGTACCGGCGGCTCCCGGCTGTGGCGGCGGACCGGTCCGGGAACCTGGCAGCGGCAGGCCTCGCTCGACCACCCGGGCGCGGGCGCGGCGTTCAGCCCGGACGGCCGTCGTGTCGTGCTCGGCGGCGAGGACGGGGCCGTGCGCGTCTTCACCGCGGACGGCCGCCCGCTGCGCACCCTGCGCGGGCACGACGGGCCGGTGACCGGGACCGCGTTCAGCCCCGACGGGACCAGGATCGCCAGCCTCGGCCTGGACAGCGCCATCCGGATCTGGGCCGCCGACGGAGGGGCCGCGCCGGTCACACTCAGCGCGGCGGGGCAGGGGGCCGCCACGACCCGGCTCCTCTACACCCCGGACGGCGCCCACCTGGCGCTGCTCGGCGGCCAGGAACTGACCGGGATCCAGCTGTGGCCCGCCGGGGCGGGCCTTGAACCGGTCACCGTAGGGGTGCTGGGCCCGGCTCCGATGGGCTTGGCGTTCAACTCCGACGGCTCACGGGCCGTCACCGTGCACCCCGACGGTTCGGTGCGGGTCTGGGACTGTGAGGTCTGCGGTCCGGTCGACCAGGTCCTCCGGGTCGCCGCGACCCGCGCCACCCGCCCGTTCACCCCGGACGAGCGAAGGGCCTTCCTGCTGGATCACTGACGGGCATGGGCCAGTACCGTGGGGGCAGTGGGGGCGGGTGAGTCACATGGGTGAGACGGACAGGCCCGAATGGGCGAGCAAACCGGTCGGGCAGCTGACCGCACAGGAGATAGCCGACGCACTGGAGTACCTGGTCGAGGTCGACGCCGACGAAGTGCTCCGGAGGGCACTGGCGCGGCAGCTGATGAGCCTGACCACCGTGGCGGCCTGACCGGCACGGCGGCTTGACCGGCAGGAACCCGACCGGCAGGAACCCGACCGGCAGGAACCTGACCGGCACGTCCACGGACGTGCCGGTCAGGTTCCTCAACGCCGGTGCAGGGTCTCCAGGGCCTCGATGAGGACCTTGGGGTTGTGCTGGCCCTTGTAGACCGGCGGGGGCCGACGGTCGAGCTTGAGCAGGTCCGCGACAGCGGTCCAGGCCGTCCGCACGGAGTACTCGACCGTGAAGACCACGTCGTCGGGGACCTCGGCGTACTGGCCGATGAACGCGAGGTTCGTCGATCCGGCCGGTACCACCTCGGGTCGGTCGCCCTCCTTGCGGACCAGGAACTGGCTGGTGATGTAGGGCATCATCGCCGGGATCACGATCGAGCCGTCCAAAAGCTCCGACCGCCCCAGGATCTGGAGCTGCTGGAGCACCTCGTCGAGGATCTCCCGGCCGGTGCACTCCGACATCGGCTTCTTGACGAAGTCGCCCACCCGGTCGGGGTACAGCGCGTACCCCCACCAGACGTAGGTGTCCTCGGGCTGCCCGTGGAAGTGCGGCTGGTGGTTGAGCACGATCGTCAGCAGCCAGCTGGAGTCCTTGAGCGTGATCAGGCCGCCCTTGCCGGCCTCGCTGCCGCTGAACTCCTCCATCAGCCGGAAGAACGAGGGGTCCTTGGTGGTGACGGTGAACGACTCCCAGACCGACTCGTCGATGCTGGAGTCGAAGACCGACGGGTCACCCAGGCCGGGCCGCTTGGCCGCGAGGGTCTCCCACAGCCGCCATGAGCCGCCGGACTTCGAGCGGTCCAGGACCGGGGCGGTGTCGGTCGAGCCCAGGGTGGAGTTGGCCGTCATGGACCCGTTGGTGACCATGACCAGGTCGTCGGGGCCGATCACGAGCTGCTCGCTCGTGCCGCCGCGCGTCCAGGTCAGGCCGTCGACGGTGAGTCCGTCGCCGAAGCTCAGGTCGGTGACGGCGGTGTCGAGCTGGACGGTGACGCCCTGGTCGCCCAGCCAGGCCAGCAACGGCCGGACGATCGAGTCGTACTGGTTGAACCGGGTCCGGTAGATCCCCGACATGGTGTCGAACGACTTGAACAGGTGCACGAACCGGTTGAGGTAGCGCCGGAACTCGATCGCGCTGTGCCACGGTTCGAACGCGAAGGTGGTACACCACATGAACCAGAAGTTGGTGTGGAAGAACCCCTCGTTGAAGCAGTCGGTGATGCGCTTGCCGTCGAGGTGGCCCTCCGGGGTCGTCACGCACTTGACCAGCTCCAGCCGGTCGCGCTCGGAGAATCCCATCGTGTGGGCGTCCACGAGCTTGCCGTCGGTGTCGACCAGCCGGGCGTGGTCGTCCCAGGCGAAGTCGCCGTGGAAGGCGAAGGTGTCCTCGGTGACCGATCTGGCCGGGTCGTCCAGCGAGGGGATCGAGCCCAGCAGGTCATAGGTGCAGGCGAAGTGGAGCTCGAACATCCGGCCGCCGCGCATCGTGTAGCCGGTCTCGGGCGAGCCCGAGGCGTCCAGGCTGCCTCCCGGCCGGTCCTGTTCCTCCAGGATCAGGATGTCGCCGCCTTGGAAGCCGCCTTCGCGGATCAGGAACGCCGCCGCCGACATTGAAGCGATCCCGCAGCCCACCAGGTAAGCCTTCGACACGTTGCAGCCCCCGTCATCAGTTCTTTGAGGCTTCATGCCCTTCCCGGCATGTGGTCCGACCCGGCGCGGAGTAATGACTCTGGCGAACCGGGCAAAGACTTCCGCCGGAGGCCGGCCCGGTCTTCCTGGTCCACCACAGCGACCGCGCCACCCGGCTCGAAGCGGGCCTGATCCGCGCGGCCGGCCCCGCCTCTTTCATCGCGAGGTGACTCACCAACGACGATCGCCGCCCACATCTGCCGCGTGTTGTCAGTCATTGGCGGGCACGACATCATGGCCGTCAAACAATGACATCCGCGACACTCTGCCGGGACCCAGACCCGGGACCCAGACCCGCGACACCCGCGACACCCGCGACACAGAGGAGAAGGTGCAGCCGTGACCGACGCTGAACCCACGCCCAAGATCGACACGAGTGTTCCGCACTCGGCCCGCATCTGGAACTACTGGTTGGGAGGCAAGGACTACTACCCGGTCGACAAGGAGGCCGGTGACCAGTACCTGGAGGTCTATCCGGCGATCATCGACATCGCCCGCACCGGGCGGGCGTTCCTCGCGCGGGCGGTCCGCCACCTGGTCGTGGCGGAGGGGGTGCGGCAGTTCCTCGATGTCGGCACGGGCCTGCCCACCGTCGACAACACCCACCAGTTGGCCCAGCGCATCCTGCCGGAGGCCCGGATCGTCTATGTCGACAACGACCCGCTGGTGCTCGCGCATGCCCGCGCGCTGCTGACCAGCACCGCAGAAGGCGCGACGGACTACGTTGACGCCGACATACACAGCCCCGAGACGATCCTGGCGCGGGCCAGGGAGACCCTCGACTTCTCCCAGCCGATCGCCCTGATGATGATGGGGGTGCTGGGGCACGTCGACGACGACGACGAGGCGCGCGGGATCGTGCGCGGTCTCCTGGACGGGCTGCCCCCAGGGAGCTTTCTGGCGCTCTACGACAGCGCCGACGTGGACGAGGCGTTCAAAGAGGCGCAGCAGGGTTACGATGACAGCGGAGCAGTTCCGTACAAGCTTCGCAACTCCCCGCAGATCGTTTCTTTCTTCGATGGTCTTGACCTCGTGACACCGGGCGTCGTGCCCTACCGGGACTGGCGGCCAGAGGTCGAAGACCTGTCCGGAGGCCCGGACGTGCCGACGTTGTGCGGCATCGGGAGGAAGCGCTCTTAGCCGCCTCGCCCAGGGGCGCAGTGCGGGGTCCCGAGGCAGGTCAGGGGAGCATCGATGAGGGCCGAACGATCGGTGGCAGCCACGGATTCGGGCACTGCCGAGAGCTGCTCCGCCGGCCCCACCGCCGCGCGCATGGTTCTCGGGGCGCACCTTCGGCGGCTGCGCGAGGCCCGGAGTCTGACCCGCGAGGCGGCCGGGGTCAGGATCCGCGCCTCCGAGTCCAAGATGAGTCGGCTGGAAATGGGCCGCACCGGCTTCAAGTCACGGGACCTGGCGGATCTCTTCCGGCTGTATGAGGTCCTCGACGAGGCCGAAGAGGCGATGCTGTGGGACCTGGCGAAGGAGTCCAACACGCGGGGCTGGTGGCAGCGGTTCGGCGACCTGGTGCCCCCCTGGTACGAGTCGTGCCTTGGTCTGGAGCAGGTCGCCGACGTGATCCGCAGCTACGCGGTCCAGACGGTCCCCGATCTGCTCCAGACCGCGGACTACGCGCGGGCCGAACTCACGCTGCGACACGACAACGAACGGGACCAGCAGATCGACCGCCGGCTGGAACTGCGGATGAGACGCCAGCAGATCCTGCACCGCCCGGAACCCGTCCAGCTCTGGGAGATCATCGACGAGGGTGCGCTGCGTCGGCCGATCGGCGGTGCGGCGGTGATGCGCGCACAGATCGAGCACCTCATCGACCTCGCCCAACTGCCGAACGTCCGGATCCAGGCCCTGCCGTTCGCTTCCGGTGGCCATGTCGCGCTCGGCGGCCCGATCACGATCCTCCGCCTACCGGCGCTCGAACTCCCCGACGTCGTCTTCCTCGAGCAGCTCGACGGCGCGCGCTACCCCGACCGCCCGGCCGACGTCCTGCGCTACCGCCAGATCATGGACAAGCTGGGCACCGACGCCGAACAGCCGGCGGACACCGTGACCATGCTCCGCGGCATCGTCAAGGACTTCGACCGCCACTAGGGACCTCCCTACCGGACCTCTACCGGTAGGGCGACCCGTGGCGGGTGGCCCCCGCTTCTGCGCCGGGGCC
>JBDSTJ010000089.1:0-8050 GCA_039928335.1 Streptosporangiaceae bacterium
CCGACCAGGCCGGTCCACAGCGAGAACATGACGATCATGATCACGGTCTGCCGGTCGGCCACCATGGTGCCGGCGAAGCAGGTGTAGCCGGCGTACAGGCTGAGGAACGTGATCGCGGTGCCGGTGAAGAACACGCCCGCGATGTGCTGCTTCCACAGGAACGGCGGGCTGGAGTAGGCATAGCCGGCCGCGAGGAGGGCCAGCACGAGAAGTGCGAGCAGGCCGCCACACCACACCGCTACGGACAGCGAGACGATCGAGGCGACGGCGGTGCCGACCATCGCGTCCCGCAGCGAGAGGTCGCCCCGGGCGACCGGGCGGTTCGAGCCGTTCCGCCGGTCCTCGGTGATGTCGGAGACGCCGTTGTAGAGGTAGATGGTGAATGCGGCTGCGACCCAGGCCAGAGCCCCTCCCAGCGCTCGGGGCGAGTCCGGCGGGCCGCCGACGGTGGCACCGAGGATGACTCCGGTGGCGAACCGCAACAGGCACATCGCCTGGACGATCGGCCGGGATTCCCGAAAACAGAGGAAGCAGATCTTCAGGAGGTTGCGGGTGTCGGGGCGAATTCCGTAACTCGTAGTCACCAGCGCCATGATGCACTCCTTGTCGGCGAGTCAGGCTCTCATGGTCGACACGACAGGAAGTTTCGAACAAGACTTGTACCACCAAGGAGGCACGGTACTCTTTTCCTTACATCTCGGGCTTGCGAAGATTGTTTACAGTTGGCACACTGATGTACCTTCGTCCATTCATGACTGTGCCGCCTGGCGGGTTGTTCGGCTGATGGCAGACAATGTGCATCCGAATTTTGGTACAAGCATCGCGCTGGTCCTCGAACCCTGTCGCGATGAGATCGTCTCGAGATACGTGCAGTTGCTCGAGGAGATGGACAGTCAGCTGTTGCGGATCAACGCTGACGTGCGCACCGCGGTCCAAGCGCACGCGGGGGCGACGATCGACGCGATCCTCGCCCAGATCCGGCGGTCGGAATTCGACTCGCCGGTCGGCAACAGCCAGCTCAGCAATGAGATCGGCCGTTCCCGGGCGTCCTCGCAGATCCACCCGGCCGAGTCGCTGCGCGCCGCGGCCCTGCTCTACGACGTCGCCGCCGAAGTCTTCGTCCGGGAGCTCGCGGACGGTCCCGAACCGCTGCGGGCCGCGCCGCTGGCCCTGGGCGTGCTGAGTCGAGGGATCCTGGACCGCAGCACCACGGCGGCCATCGCCTATATGGAGTACCTGGTCCTGCGGATCAACACCGCGCAGACCGACGAGCGCCGGCGGGTCTCGCGCGAGTTGCACGACCGGGTCGCCTACGGGGCCAACTCCGCGTTCCGCAGTCTCGAACTGGTCGACGCCTACCAGGAGACCGATCCGGCCAGGGCGGCGGAGAAGCTGTGGATGGCGAGGACGTCCCTGCTGGACTCGCTGGAGTCACTGCGGGAGATCATGGCCGGCCTTCGGGCCGAAGTCGGCCAGGAGTCGCTGCAGGGCGCGCTGCAGACCTACGCCTACACGGTCAACCAGTTGAAGCCCGTCACCTGGATCTCGGTGACCGGTGACGAGCTGTGGATCCCGCCCGACGCCCGCGAGGAGATCTTCCTCGCCCTGCGGGAGGCGCTCCGCAATGTCTACCGGCATGCCCGAGCCGAGAAATTGGAGGTCAAAGTCAACATCACGCCCTATGAGGTCCGAGGAACCGTGATCGATGACGGAGTCGGCTTCGATCCCGGCAAGGTCTCGTCCTCGTTCCGGCATGTCGGCCTGGTCTCCATGCGGGAGCGCATCGAGCTGCTCAGCGGCGAGGTCCGGGTGGAGTCGGCCCCCGATCTCGGGACCCGGCTACTGATCCTGGTTCCGCTGACGGGACCGGCATGATCATGGGGAGTGGCAACGGGCAGGTCCGGATCGTGCTCGGCGACGACCACACGATGGTCCGCGAGGGCATCCAGGAGGTACTGGCGCTGGAGGTGGACCTGCAGGTGGTCGGGCAGGCGGGTACCGGGCCCGAGCTGCTCAGGCAGGTCACGGTGACGCGGCCGGACGTGGTCATCCTCGACGTCGAGATGCCCGATCACGACATCGGTTCGGCGTTGCGGCGGATCCGCCGGCTCGTGCCCAAGGCAAAGATCATCATTCTCACCATGCACGACGACCACCTGCTGGTGCGTGAGCTCCTGGCCAAGGGCGCGCACGCCTTCCTGGTCAAGACGGTGAGCCGGCACGAGCTCGTCGCCGCGATCCGCACGGTGATGCGGGACGAGGAACGCGTGGTCGTGGCGGTCTCCCGGCAGAGCCTCCAGCGCATGAGCAAACCCGAGGAGTGCCCGCTGTCAGAGCGGGAACGCGAGGTGCTCACGGTCGTGGCGCAGGCACTGAGCAATGCGCAGATCGCCGCCCGGCTCTCCATCACGGAGGGCACGGTGAAACGGCACATGCGCAACATCTTCGCGAAACTGGAGGCGGTGTCACGGCTGGACGCGGTCAACAAGGCGGTGGCGGCGGGCTACATCAGGCGCTGATGGACCGGTCCGCGGCGCGGCGGGACCCGGCTCCCCGGCTCCCCGGTCTCAGCAGGGCTCGGCCGGTCGCAGTCCCCGGATGGCCAAGGCCACGATCTCCTCCACGTAGGCGGCGTCCAGCGATTCGGCGTCCAGGAGCAACCGGAACCAGTACGGCGCGAACGTCAGGTCGATCGCGGCGTCGATGTCGAGGTCGGTGCGGAGCTGGCCCTTGCGCTGCGCGCTGAGGAAACGGGCGCGGGCGGCGGAGCGGTTGGGGCGGTAGACGCGTTCGCGGAACTCCTCGACCGCGGCGGGTCCGCGCTGTGCCTCACCCAGCAGGCGCGCGATGTACGGGCCGGTCGCGGGGTCGGTGAACACCCGCATGATGGCCATCAGCTGGGTGCGCATGTCGGCTTCGAAGTCCCCGGTGTCGGGGTAGACCAGATCGCGGTGGACCTCCACGAGGAGCGCGTCCAGCAGCAGGGCACTCTTGGTCGGCCACTGTTCGTGCAGGGCCGAGACCGCCATCCCGGACTCCGAGGCGATCTTCTCAAAGGTGGTGCCGGTGTAGCCGACCTCTCGGCAGAGGCGGATCCCGATCTCCAGCGCGTGCTTCTGTGTCGCGTCCATGGGCAGAGAGTAGTAGTCACACTGTTGCCTGCATGTCAATACCACATCAGGTAAACAACAAATAATTGCTAACCCTTCCGTGCGGGCGATCTCGTGGCCGGAAGGTCTGCTGACGGTGAGCTAGGGTCAAAGGACTCGAATTTTTCCCGGGATTGGGAGTCACCTGTTATGGGAGCCACGGGCAAACCTCTTGAGAGCACCGCGAAGGCCATTGATGACCGATTCGGCATGGCCAAGTTCGGTACCTCGGTCATCAAGAAAGTCTTTCCCGACCACTGGAGCTTCCTGCTCGGCGAGATCGCCCTCTATGCCTTTGTGATTCTCCTGGCGACCGGTACTTTCCTCACGTTGTTCTTCAAGCCGGGGATGAACCCCGTCGTCTATGACGGCTCCTATGAGGCCCTGCGGGGCGTGAAGATGAGCGAGGCGTACGCCTCGACGCTCAACATCACCTTTGACGTGCGTGGTGGCCTGCTGATGAGGCAGATGCACCACTGGGCAGCCGTGATCTTTATCGCCGCGATCATGATCCACGCCCTCCGGCACTTCTTCACCGGGTCCTATCGTAAGCCCCGCGAGCTCAACTGGCTCATCGGCATGGGCCTGTTCGTCCTGGCCCTGCTCGAAGGCTTTGCCGGCTACTCGCTGCCGGACGACCTGTTGTCGGGCAGCGGGCTGCGAATCGCCGCCGGGGTGATGGAGTCCATTCCCCTGGTCGGTAGCTATCTGACGATGTTCGTCTTCGGCGGCGAGTTCCCCGACGGTATGAGCGGTGACTTCATTCCGCGTCTGTACATCGTGCACGTTCTGCTGGTCCCCGGTGTCCTGCTGCTGCTCATTCCGCTACACGGCGTCATTCTCACCTGGGTCGTGAAGCACACGCAGTTCCCCGGCCCCGGCCGGACCGAGCGCAATGTGGTCGGCTACCAGTTCTTCCCGGTCTTCATGGCCAAGACGATGGCGTTCTTTCTGGCCACCGCGACCGTCACCGCGCTGCTGGCGACGTTCCTGCAGATCAACCCGGTCTGGCTCTTCGGCCCCTACGACCCCTCGGCGGTCAGCGCCGGCGCCCAGCCTGACTGGTATCTGGGATTCCTTGAGGGCGCGCTGCGGGTGATGCCCGGCTGGGAGCTCAGTTTCCTGGGCTACACCCTCTCCCTGAACGTGTTCATCCCGGCGGTGGTCGTGCCGGGCCTGTTCTTCACCGCGCTGGGCGCCTACCCGTTCCTCGAACGCTGGTATCTCAAGGACGACCGCTACCACCACACGCTCGACCGGCCGCGCAACGCCCCGTTCCGTACCTCGCTGGGCGCCGCAGGTGTCACCTTCTACGGTCTGCTCTGGGCCGCCGGCGGCAATGACGTGATCGCCTCTCAGTTCAACGTCAGTCTCTACGCCACGACCTGGTTCTTCCGGGTGACGCTGCTCGCCGGCCCGTTCGTGGCCTATGCCATCACCCACCGGATCTGCATGGGCCTGCAGCGCAGGGACGCGGCCCTGGTGGAGCACGGGGTCGAGACCGGGATCATCGTGCAGTCCGAGGACGGCGAGTTCGAAGAGGTCACCAGGCCGCTCACCGAGGCCGAGCGCTCGGTGGTGCTCAGCAAGAAGGAGATGCCCCGGCTGTCGCTGGAGCCGGACGAGTCCGGGGTGGTGTCACCCAACGCGCTCAAGCTCAGCAGCCGGCTGCGGGTCCGCCTCAACGAGGCCTACCACCGGGAGCCGTCGAACGGCAACGGCGCCCACGGCAACGGCAACGGCGCGCACGGCAACGGCAACGGCGCGCACGGAAACGGCGCACTCGGCAACGGCAACGGACGCCATGCGCTGGAAACGGCGCACGCGCCGGAGCCCGATGACGAGACCGTCCGCTAGATCCAACCCTTCTCTTTTGCCAGGAGCGCGGCATGGAACCTGTTGGCGGCACCGAGCCGGCTCATCAGGTCGGCGACGTAGCGACGGAAGGTCCTGATCGAGACGCCCATCTGGCGGGCCGCGATCTCGTCCTTGTCGGCGTTGGCCAGGGCCTGCAGCACCTCACGCTCCAGGGAGCTGAGACTCTGCACGTCGGAGTCGACACCGGTGTACTCGCCGATGGCCTTGGCGGAGTCCCAGACCACGTAGAAGTGGGCGACCATCTGGGACACCAGGCCGGGCTCCCGCACCAGCAGGGCTCCGCGGGCACTCATCTTGGGGTCGAGCGGCACGACCGCCACGCTCCGGTCGTAGATCAGGAGCCGGTCGATGCTGTCGTCGGTGATCCGGATGTCCGCGCCGAGGCTGGCGATGTCCCGCAGGTAGTTCGACATCTTGGCGTCCTGCAGGGTCGTGGACTGGTAGACCGACCGGAACACGATGCCGCGCCGGAGCGACCGGATGTCCAGCGGCAGGGCCGCCTCGATCGCACCCTCGACGAGCGGCCCGCCGGGCTGCAGGCAGAGCGTCTCCTGGTAGGCGAAGAACGCCAGGTCGTCGATGCGCTGGCGGACCCGGTCGACGCCCTGCACTCGTTCGATGTGCAGCACGGCGGCCTCGCTGAGCTCGCCCTGGCGCTGGTCGTCCTGCAGCGAGGCGATCGACGAACGCAGCGCGAGGATGTGCTGGACCTGCTTGTTGAGCAGGTTGAGCCTGGCCTCGATGAGGCGCTCGATGCCCACCGACGGGTCAGTCGGGATGACCCGGTGCCCGTCGGTGATGTCGAGCAGCGAGAGCTCTACGAGCTGTTCGACGCTCGCCTCCACCGCGTCGCGGTCCATGTCGAGTTCGGCGACGGCGAAGGGCAGCCCGCTCTGCGGGTGCCGAAGGAAGAACCGGTAGACCAGTTCGTCGTTCGGGGTGATTCCCAGATAGTTCAAATCCACGGGCGACCGGCTCCTTCTGCGCTCGCCATGTCCTCCGCAGCATCGTACGTTTCTTCGCCCAGCTGGGGCAATTGGGTCGAGACCGCCTCGCCGACCCGGGTGATCTGCGGTTTTGTCATTAACTACAGGCACCTCTTACACCCAGGTGGCCATTAGCTAGCCGAATTCTGTTCGTGAGTGGCCGAAAACAGGTGAATAGTAACCGCCAGAATGGAGAGTTGAATGGGTATCGAGGAACGAATCCCGTCAGACTTCCTGTTGACCAGTGTGGAGCAGGTCGCCGGTTGGGCACGGGCCAGTTCACTGTGGCCCGCGACCTTCGGCCTCGCCTGCTGCGCGATCGAGATGATGGCGGCCGGTGACCCGGTGCACGACATGGCCCGGTTCGGCATGGAGCGCTTCTCGGCGACGCCGCGCCAGGCCGACCTGTTGATCGTGGCCGGCCGGGTCAGCCACAAGATGGCCCCGGTGATCCGGCAGGTCTACGACCAGATGCCCGGCCCGAAGTGGGTCATCGCGATGGGGGTGTGCGCGTCCTCGGGCGGCATGTTCAACAACTACGCGATCCTGCAGGGCGTCGACCACATCCTGCCGGTGGACATGTACGTACCCGGCTGTCCGCCCCGCCCCGAGATGCTGCTGGACGCGATCGTCAAGCTGCACGACAAGATTCGCAACACTCCGCTCGGGCGGCATGCCGTCGAGGAGGACGCCCGCACGGAGGCGCGCGCGCTGGAGGCGGGACGATGACCGCGACCGAGAGCGTGCACTCTGCCACCGGTCAGGACTGGGACGCCATCGTCGCGGGCGCGATCGAGTCGAGCCCCGAGCGTATGGTCGTCAACATGGGACCGCAGCATCCCTCCACACACGGGGTGCTCAGGCTGGCGCTGACCCTCGACGGCGAGTCCGTCGAGGAGGTGCGGATGACCGTGGGCTACCTGCACACGGGCATCGAGAAGAACATGGAGTTCCGCACCTGGACCCAGGCGGTCGCGTTCTGTACCCGCATGGACTACCTGATGCCGATCTACAACGAGACGGCCTACTGCCTCGCGGTGGAGCGGCTCCTCGGGATCACCGACCGGATCCCGGAGCGCGCGCAGGTGCTGCGGGTGCTGACGATGGAGCTCAACCGGATCTCCTCCCATCTGGTGGCCATCGCCACGTTCGGCCTCGAACTGGGCGCGACCACCGTGATGACCAACGGTTTCCTGGACCGCGAGCGGGTGCTGAACCTGCTGGAAATGATCACCGGGAGCCGGATGAACCACGCCTACGTGCGGCCGGGCGGCGTTGTCCAGGACCTGCCCGCGGGCGGGGTCAGCCAGATCAGGGACGCGCTCCCGGGGCTCAGGACGGGGATCGCCAAGCTGGCCAAGCTGCTCAACGCCAACCCGGTCTACCTGGGGCGGACCAAGGGCGTCGCCTACCTCGACCTGACCGGGTGCATGGCTCTCGGCGTCACCGGGCCGGTGCTCCGCGCGGCCGGGCTCAAGTGGGACCTGCGCAAGACCCAGCCGTACTGCGGCTACGAGACCTACGACTTCGAGGTTCCGGTGGAGCAGACCAGCGACGCCTTCGGGCGGCACATGGTCCGGATGACGGAGCTGACGGAGTCCATCAAGATCATCGAGCAGTGCCTGGACCGGTTGGCCGAGCGGCCGGGACCGGTGATGGTCGAGGACAAGAAGATCGGCTGGCCGTCGCGGCTGTCCCTGGGCTCCGACGGCCTGGGCAACGCCCCGAACTACATCGGCGAGATCATGGGCACCTCGATGGAGGCCCTGATCCATCACTTCAAGCTGGTGACCGAGGGTTTCCGCGTGCCGGCCGGGCAGGTCTACGCGACGGTGGAGTCACCGCGGGGGGAGCTGGGGGTCCATCTGGTGAGTGACGGTGGCACCAGGCCCTACCGGGTGCACTTCCGTGATCCCTCGTTCGCGAACCTTCAGGCGGTTCCGGCGATGTGCGAGGGCGGGCAACTCGGCGACGTGATCGTCGCGGTGGCGACCCTCGATCCGCTGATGGGCGGGGTCGACCGGTGAACCCGTCGCG
>JBDSTJ010000090.1:0-9069 GCA_039928335.1 Streptosporangiaceae bacterium
ACGCCACCAGCTCGTCGCCCTGCTCGAGGATCTGGTCGGCACCAACCGGCTGACCCGGTCCTATGCGCACCTGCCGCTGAGCACCGCCGACGAGGTCGCCACCGGACACACGGTCGGCTGGTTCCAGGAGTGGCTGGCCCACCACGAACCCGGCTCGGCCTACTGGGTGCCCGACCGGGACCACCGCGCCCGCGTTCCCGAGGTCATCGTCCCCGCCCTGCTGATCGGCGGTTGGCACGACCTGTTCCTCGCCTCGCAGCTCGAGGACTACGCGGCGCTGCGGGCGGCCGGCCGTGACCCACACCTGACCCTCGGGCCCTGGACCCACACCGCGCCCAGGCTCTTCGGCGCGGCCATCGGCGAGTCCCTGGCCTGGTTCCGCGCCCACGTGACCGGTGACCGGTCCGGGCTGCGCACCGACCCCGTACGGCTCTACGTCCAGGGCGCGGGGGAGTGGCGCGACTATGCAGCCTGGCCGCCGCCGGCCGTCCCGACGCCGTTGCGGCTGCACGCGGACGGGACCCTGAGCACCGACGCCCCGGCGGCCTCGGAGCCGTCGGTCTACTCCTACGACCCGGCCGACCCCACGCCGGGGATCGGCGGCCCGCTGCTCGGCCAGGGCGCGGGCCCCAGGAACCAGAAGGACGTCGAAGCCCGCTCTGACGTGCTCGTGTTCACCTCGACGGCGCTCACCGAGGACCTGGAGGTGATCGGCGAGGTGTCCGCCCGGATCCACCTGCGGTCGAGCGAGGAGCACACCGACCTGCTCCTACGGCTGTGCGACGTCGACGCGAAAGGCCGGTCGGTCAACGTGTGCGACGGCCTGCAACGCCTGGTCCCAGGGAGGTTCCCGGTGGCTGCGGACGGGTCGCGGGAGGTCGAGATCGCGATGTGGCCGACGGCCCACCGGTTCAGGGCCGGGCACCGGCTGCGGGTCCAGGTGGCGAGCGGCTCGCATCCCCGCTTCGCGCGCAACCCCGGCACCGGCGACCCGCTGGGCACCGCGACCCGGCTGGTCGTCCAGCACCAGGAGATCCTGCACGACCCGGACCACCCGTCGGCGTTGATCCTGCCGGTCGCCGGCTGAGCTCAGACCTCCTCGTCGGGCTTCTGCTCGCGGGCCCTGCGGCGCTGGGACTCGGCGCGGTCGCGCAGTCCCTGGAGAAACTCCTCGTCGTCGTCGGGGCCGGGCGAGCGCCGGGGGACCTCGAAGTCCGCCCGGACCGGAACACTGCGGGGCCTGCCCGCCAGCAGCCACATGATCGATCCGAGGTCCGGCAGCAGGATCACGATGATCAGCCAGGCGGTCCTCGGCAGGGCGCGGCAGCTGCTCGGGTCGGTCGTGATCACGTCGAAGATGCAGAAGATCCACAGCGCGAGCAGGATGAGGCCGAAGCCCTCGAACAGCACCAGCACAGGTCGGCCTCTCTGAAAAATCTCCTGAAGGCCACAACTTAGTGGATCCTGGGGACGGCGGACAGCGTCTTCGTTCAGGAGTGCGACGCCGGACAGGACGGGGGCTGGAATGCAGGTGACCTGGGCGACCGAGCCGGTGCCGGGACGGGACTGGCCGAACGAGGACTTCGTGGTCTCCGTTCCCGGGGCGGTCGTGCTCCTCGACGGCTGCAGCCTGCCGCCGGGCACCGACCTGGGCTGCTCGCACGGGACGGCCTGGTACGCCCGCACTCTCGGCCTCACCCTGGTGCGGTGGCTGCTTGAGGACCCCGGCCCGGCCACCGAGCGCGGCACGGCCCTGCGCGGTCTGCTGGCCGCCTCGATCGAGGAGGTGGCCCTGCTGCACGACCACACCTGCGATCTGGGGCACCCGGCGACTCCGGCGGCCACGGTGGTGGCGGTCCGCCGGCGCGGCGACACCGTGGAGTACCTGGTGCTGGCCGACTCGACCCTGCTCCTGGACACCGGCGGCAGCCTGGAGGTCGTCACCAAGTCGATGGCCAGGACCTACGCCGCCGCGGATCCCCGCGCAGCCGAACGCGCGATCACCGGCGCGCTCCCCGCCCCGACGCTCCGCCGGGCCGCACTCCTCAGCGACGGGGCCGCCCGCCTCGCCGAGAAGTTCCGCATGATCGGCTGGCAGGACCTCATGGGCATCCTCGACCAGGAGGGCCCAGCCGAGCTGATCAGGCGCACCCGTGAAGCCGAGAACAGCGACCCCGACGGTCTGCGCTGGCACCGCCACAAGCGCCACGACGACGCCGCCGCGGCCCTCTGCGTCTTCTAACGGGCGCCGCCGACCAGGTAGAGGAGGTCGCTGCGGCAGTAGCGGAAGCCGAGCTTGTCGGCGACCCGGCGGCTGGCGATGTTGTCGGGGCTGGTCGACCAGCTCGGGCGCCTGCCGCGGCCGAGGATGTCCTCGATCACCGCAGCCGCGCAGCCGGCGCTGAAGCCCCGGGCGCGGAAGCCGTCCTCGGTGACGACGCCGATGTCCTCGAACCGCTCGCCGACATAGAACGGCAGGGCGACCGAGGCGAGCCGGTCGTGGTGGAACGCGCCGAAGGCCAGGCCGCCGGCGGCGGCCCCGGCGGGGCCGCCCCAGGTCTCGGAGATCCAGTGGCTCTGCGGGGACAGGCCGTCCAGGGCGTCGGCGTCGCCGGGGCCCAGGCGGCGGATCTCGGTGGCCGGGGCCGGAACAGGGTGCGGGTCACCGGCGAGCTCGTAGATCACCCGTGGCCAGCGTTGCAGCTCGGAGCTGTGGGCGCGCAGGAGCGGCTCGAAGGCCTCGTCGGCGCGGAAGGTCCCGGTCAGCGGCCCGGCCGGAACGAACGCGCCAGGATCGCCGCTGAGGTCGAAGTTGGCCCCGCCGGTCTCGACCAGGACGGCGCGCGGCGCGTCGGCCCGGTCCGCGAAGATCCGCCCGTGCCCGGTCTGGAGCACGTGCGGGCCGATGAGTGGTCCGGGCCGCTCCGGCCGGAACCAGTCGTCGATCTCTCGGTCCTGTGGAAGCTCGATCATCGCTGTCCACGGTAGGCCTCTCGGGCCGCGGATGCGAGCGCATTATCGTGGGAGTATGTGCCGATCCATCAAGACGCTGCGCCCGCCTTTCGCCGAGGATGTCACCGAGACCGACGTCCGGGCGGCGGCCCTGCAGTACGTACGCAAGATCTCCGGTTTCCGGACGCCCGCCGCGCACAACGCCGAGGCCTTCGAGGCGGCGGTCGAGGCCGTGGCCGAGGCCACCGCGAGGCTGCTGGACTCCCTGGAGGTCCGCGGCGCGCACTGATCAGTGGGGTGGCCCGAGCAGGGGCAACAGATTTCGGTTCCCTCCATGGTCACGAAACTCTTGTGCGGACGGGCCTTTCCGTCGCACCATGGTGCCCATGGGGCATGCGGCGGCCGGGGGGTTCGGCCCAGTGGTGAACGCTGATGCCTTCCGCGCGGAACTCGCGGGCAAGGCGGTCTGGAAGCTGCTCGTCAAGGGCTTGGAGGTCTTCGTCCCAGGTCGTACCGCTTCGATCGGCGATGTCCGGATCACCGCCAGTCCGGCGCTGATGCACGTCCCGGTCTTCGCCAACGGCACCGGCTTCGGTGTGCAGCTGCGCAAGGGCAAGGCCCTGCGGGAGCCCGAACGCGAGATCTACGTCCGGGGGGACTCCGGCCGGATCATCGGCATCGCGATCGTCGGCCCGGCCGCGGCGATCGGCACCCGGACCATCGACGCCGTCAACCTGGTCCGGTACGCCCGCTGGCTGACCTACCAGACGCTGTACAACCCGGCGGACTCCGACTCGGTCGGCGCGGCCGTGCGGGCCGCCAGGGCCCTGCAGGACGTGGTCTTCCTGGACCCCGCGGCCGGGATCGGCCTCGGGGTGGAGATCGACCCGGTGACCCGGAGCCCGTTGTCGCGGCTGCTGGTCGGGTTCGGCGACACCGCGGCCGTCACCGTGCAGGCCTATCCGGTGACCGGCCGGCCCGCCCAGCCGGTCAGATCCCAGAACTGATGCGGCGGCAGGTCCCGGAGCCGTACGGCTGTGGCCACCGGGTCGCCCAGCAGTCCGAGGTTCTCGAACTCCAGGCCCTGGGCGTGGGTGAGCACCCCGCACACCAGCGCGTCACGGGTCCGTGACACCACCAACGGCCCGATCTGGGCCGAACCGCCCTCGCACTCGAACAGCGCCCGCAGGAGCGCCTTGACCGAGGCCTCGTCGCTGGGCAGCCACCGCCGCATCCCCGGCGACCCCACGTCCATGGTGATCGCGATGAGCAGTGCCGTATAGGCCCCGCCCAGCTCCTCCAGCACCCGGCCGCTCAGGTAGTAGCGGACGACCTCGTCGTCGGTGTTCTTGAACCGCACCGTCAGGCCGCTGCCGACGACGCATTTCTCGTACACGTCGGCCAGTACCTCGCGCAGCGCCGGGTCGCTCGACAGCAGCCCGCCGGCGACGGTGCTCTCCGGCGCGGGCCGCCCGTCCAGCGAGGTGGTGATGGCCCGGTCGAGCTCGCCGGAGGTGTAGTGCAGCAGGTCGGTGACGACCTCCTCCACCTCTTCCAGGGCCTGGGACAGGTCGCGCTGCAGGTCCAGGATCTGCGCCCGGTTGTGCTCCAGGTCGCTGATCCGGGTCAGCGCCGCGTCGATCCGCGCGTCGCCCACGCCCGCTGCGGCGTGCACCGGCACCCCGGCGGTCTCCATGTCGGCGAGCCTGCCGCGCAGCTCGGCCAGGGCCTCGCGCTGCTTCTCCAGCTCGTGCAGCCGGATGGCCTGGGCCCGGATGTACTCCTCGGTCCGGTGCAGCAGCGATGCGAGCTCGTCGATCCGCCCGCCGTGCTGGCTCATCTGGAAGTCGATGCGGGGCAGCATGTGCTGCTTGACGTCGCTCAGCTCTTCGGTGATCTGCTGACCGGTGCTCTCCAGGGCCGTGTTCTGGCCGGCGACCATGGCGCGGAGCTCCTCGACCCGGCTGACGAAGGCCCGGGTCTGGTCCTTGGCCTGCTTACCCGCCAGCAGTTCCAGGGCCCCGACTGCCACACAGAGCAGAACCAGGGCGATGGTCATCGCGCTCCTCGCAGTCCCGGGGCTTCAATTCCTCTTGATCCCTACTGATCTGTGACAATAACCCACCTGCGCTGACTTACACCGTGGGAATCGGACAACCTGTGTAACGCATGCGGTACAGGTGTTTTCTGCTACCAGAGCGGGTGAGTTCGCCGGGTGCGGTCGTGCGCTCCGGTGATCGCAAAGTCTCCGCCAGGGCCCGCCGGGGCGGCCGGGGCGGTCCGGCCCGCCGGGCTAGTCTTCGCTGCGGGAGGCGGCGGTTTGGGAGAGGCACCGGACGACAGCGCGGCCGAATACGGGGCGTTGGAGCTGGCCCTGCGGGTCGGTGAGCTGATGCTCGCCGGGGGCGAGGCGGCCGAACGGGTGGAGCGCGCGATCCTGCACCTGACCCAGGTCTACGGCCTGCCCCGGTGCGAGGCCAATGTGACCCTCGCCGCCATCTCGGTGTCCTATCTGCCCGGCCACGGACGGCCGCCGGTGACCGGCGAGCGCATGGTCCGCAAGCGGCGGGCCGACTTCACCCGGCTGGTCGAGGTGCACCGCCTGGTCGTCAGGGCCGAACACGGCGACCTCACTCTGATGCAGGCCAAGGACCGGCTGCACGCGATCACTGCCGGGCGGGCCCCCTACCCCGACTGGGTGCTGCACGGCGCGCTCGCCCTCATCGGCGGCGCGGGCGCGGTCCTCGTCGGCGGCCGGCTCTGGGCGGCGCTGGCGGCCTTCACCGCGACCCTGCTCGGGGACCGCGCGGGCGACTGGCTGGGCCGCCGGGGCGTCGCGGAGTTCTTCCAGGTCGCGGTGGCCGCCGCGATCGGCTCGCTGATGTCGGTGGCCCTGGTGGCCTCCGGCACCGGCCTGTACGCCGGAGCGGTGATCATCGGCGTGGTGATCGCGCTGATCCCCGGCCGGGCCCTGGTGGCGAGCCTGCAGGACGGCATCGCCGGCGACTACATGACCGGCTCGGTCCGGCTCGTGGAGGCCCTGTTCATCATCTCCGCCATCCTCAGTGGCGTCGGCTTCACCATCTACGTCGCCACCCGGCTGGGCGTCCAGGTGTCACTGGAACACCTGCCGTACGCCAAGGTCACCACCCAGCCGGCCCCGCTGCTGGCCTCCGGTGTGATCGCCGCGGCGTTCGCCGTGTACGTCGTGGCGCCGCTCCGCTGGGTGCTGACGGCGGTCTTGGGCGGCATGGCCAGTTGGACGATCTTCGTGCTGCTGCTCGACCACCAGGTCGCCGCGGCCGCCGCCACCCTGGTCGCCACGATCGCGCTCGGCATCTTCGGCACGGCCTACGCCCGCATCCACGGCATCCCGCCCGTGGTCGCGGTCCTGCCCTGCGTCGCCCCGCTGATGCCCGGCACCCTGATGTACCGGGGCCTGCTGGAGACCACGACCGGGCACGCCGACCAGGGCGCCCTGATCCTCGTCGAGGCCATCTCCACCGCGCTGGCCCTGGGCGCGGGAGTCATCATCGGCGCCGAGATCCTCCGCGCCTTCGTCCCGGTCAGCGACCGCGCCAAACGCGTGATGTTCCCGGTGACCCGCCGGGTCCGCCGCTGACCGTTCCTCACGGCGCCCCCGGCCCGAAGGTCAGTCCGGCGCGGGAACCCGGTGCCGGGCCAGGTGGGCCAGGACGGACTGGTTGGCCTCCCAGCCGTCCGGGAACTTGATCGGGACCCCCAGGTGGACGGGACCG
The DNA here is from genome assembly GCA_039928335.1 of Streptosporangiaceae bacterium. GTDB lineage: Bacteria > Actinomycetota > Actinomycetes > Streptosporangiales > Streptosporangiaceae > Actinocorallia. Next base: position 6,711 of record JBDSTJ010000090.1, read on the forward strand.
GTGGAGGGATGGGCGTCGAGGAGCTCGGGGATCCCGGCTCTGGCGACGACCACGCAGGCGTGCCGGTGCCGGGAGGCCAGCACGCACAGGCGGCCGGTCTCCAGATGGAACGCGGTCGCGTCGCGGCGGCCCGACAGCGGGTGCAGCACGATCGTCACGTCGTACTCCCGGCCCTGCAGCCGGTTGGCGGTGTCGACCGTGATGTCGGTGCCGCGCAGCAGCTGTTTGATCGCGGCGACCTGGTCGCGGTGGGCCGCGCCGACCGCGATCCGGTCGGCGGTCACGAGTGTCTCCTCGCCGCTGGCCTGGGCCACCGCCCCGCGTTGCAGGACCCGCACCGCGAGCGCGGCGGTCGCGGCCACGGCCTCCTGGTCGGTGCGGATGGTGTGCCGGCTCGGCAGCTCATACAGCGCCCAGCCGGCGGCGGCGGCGACGTCGAGGGCCTGGTCGTAGGCGCCGATGCCACGTGCGCCGAACTCCAGGGTCCGTTCTCCCGGCTGGGTTCCGGCCCGGAAACCGGTGTAGGGATAGAACGCCTCGGAGACCAGGGGCGCCGCCGAGGCGGGCAGCCGCCAGGACACCGGGAGGCGGTGTACGGGCAGGTCCGGGTTGTGGGCGAGCAGGACCGACACGGCGGACTGGGTCGGATCCCAGGACTGGCCGGCCCAACGCTCGCTGTCGACGGTCGAGAACGGGTCGAGCTGCCCGGGGTCGCCCACGAACAGGGCCCGTTCGAACCTGCCGGCGATCCGCAGCAGCGCGTCCGAGCGCATCTGGTAGGCCTCGTCGACGATCGCCCAGGTCCAGGTGCCCTCGGACAGGGTCGCCCACTTGGCGGACGTGGCGATCACCACGGGCGCCTCGACCAGGGCGTCGACCTTGTTGGCGACCAGCACCTGCCGGTGCTGGGTGATCCGGTCGGCCGGCCGGTAGTCGGCGGCGGACAGGCGGCCCACGACCAGCTCGGGGTCCTTGGCGGCGATCCGCTCGATCAGGTCGTCGACCTGCTCGTTGGTCTGCGCGACGATCATCAGCCGTTCGCCTGCGTCCGCGAGGTGCAGGGCCGCCCGGACGACCAGGGTGGACTTCCCGGCGCCGGGCGGTGAGTCCACGACGACCCCCCGGTGCTTCCCGCTGGTCAGGTCGGCCAGCACGTTCAGGACCACGGCGTCGGCGGCGCGGCCCGGGGCGAGGCTCATTTGAGCAGTTCCTCGGTGGCGTCTTCGGGAGTGGGCTCAAAAGGCGCGGGGGCGCCGCCGTGTGTCCACGGGGTGTCCTCGGCGTCGGGCAGGACCGCGCTCGGCTGGAAACCGTCGGTGAAGGTCGTGAACGTGACGAGCTCGCCGACCTCGGGGATGCTGCCCGGGGCCGGTTTCTTGGCCCGACCCATGCCGTCCTGGAGTTCCACCAGGATCCCGTCGGCGTCGACCTCGACGACCTGGGCCCGCTGTTTGCGCCGGGAGTTGTGGACGGTCGCCCCGGGCTCGACCCGCACCGCGTCGGCCGTGCTGATCCGCAGCAGTGGCCGCGGCCGGTCCCTGTCGTTGGTGTTCTCCGGATCGCACCAGACCACCTCGCCGGCGAAGGCCTCACCGGCCAGCCGCCGCTCGGCCATGATCAGTGGGTCGTCGAGGGCGCGCTGCACCGAGTACCGCGCCGCGGTGCTCTCCAGACCGGCCAGCCGGCGGGCCGCGGCGACGGCGCCGTCCCGGCGGGCCTGCGGGAAGCTCTCCTCGATCGAGTTCTCGAACCGGGTGAAGGACTCCCGGTCGCCGGTCCACCGGTCGGCGACGCTGGCCCCCTCGGGCAGGGTCCGCAGCAGGTCGATGCCCTGCCACATCAGGTCCCAGGTCGGTTCGAGCTGTGTCGCCAGGGCCTTGCGGATCCGCTGCTCGACATGCTCGCGCGCGGGACCCTCGGCGGCCCCGTCGAAGGCGTTGATCAGTGGGGCGAGCACCTCGTTGTCGAAGCCCGGGTCGGTCGCGGGACCGGCCGGGGGGTGCAGCAGCGGGTTCTCGGCGTCCTTCGCGGCCTCGGGGCCGCTCCGGCCCGGCGGCGGGCTGATCCAGCCGAGCTGGGCGGTGAGGTTGCCGTCCTCGTGGGCGCTCTGGCCGGTCGCCCAGTGCTGTGACAGCAGGTCGGTCATCGCGCACAGCACACTGGAGCCCGGGTAGGCGGAACGGTCGGCGAACCAGGTCAGCCACCGGCCCAGCAACGGCACCGTGACAGGCACCGGCCACGGCCCGTCGGGCTTGCGGAAACGGGTGGACCGGCCGAGCAGGCGCAGGAAGTCGATGCCGGGGCGGCCCGGGACGAGCAGCTGCGGGGCGTGCAGGTAACGCTCGTAGGTCTCACCCTT
>JBDSTJ010000091.1:0-3099 GCA_039928335.1 Streptosporangiaceae bacterium
TCGGTCGCGGTGCCGGCCGCGGCCACGAGGGCCTCGAAGAACGGCATCCGCCTGATCTCGGGGAACAGCTCGACGGCCTTGGCGGCGTCGAACCGCAGGACGCCGGTCGAGGGCCGGTCGAAGGCGAGCAGGGCCTCCAGGGCCTCCGCGCCCTCCTCCGGGCTGATCGGCTCGATCACGGTGACGTTGAGGTCGGCCGCGCCGCCGACCTGCGACCAGGTGCCCCAGTTGATGGTGGTGCCGGTCAGACCGTGCGCGCGCCGCCAGGTGACCAGGGCGTCGAGCGCGGCGTTGGCGGCCGCGTAGGAGCCCTGACCCGGCGAACCGAGCAGCGAGGCCGCCGAGGAGTGCATGACGAAGAAGTCGAGGTCGGCCGGGGCCGCCTCGTGCAGCCGCCACGCGCCCTGGACCTTGGCCGTCCACACCCGGTGCAGATCCTCGGGGCCGATCTCAGCGATGAGCCTGTCGGCCATGCCCGCCGCGCCGTGCACGATGCCGCACAGCCGCCGGCCGCCCTCCTCGGCGACCCGGACGAGGCGTTCGGCGACGCCCGCCTCGGCGATGTCGCCGAGCACCACGCCGACGTCCACACCGGACTCGCGCAGCTTCGCGATGGCCTTCTCCGCGTCAGTGCCGGGACCCGACCGCCCCGACAGGACGACCCGGCCCGCGCCCCGGTCGGCCAGCAGCCGGGCCGTGACCAGGCCGATGCCGCCGTAACCGCCGGTGATGATGTACGCGCCGCCACGCCGGACGACCCGGGCGGGCTTGCCGTCGGGCAGCCGCGCCGCCGCGAGCCGGGCGGTGAACCGCAGCCCACCGCGCCAGGCGACCTCGGAGTCGGCCAGGCCCGCGGCCAACTCGGCCTGGAGGTCCTCGTCCCGGTCGTGGTCGACCAGGGTGGCCCGCAGCCCCGGCTGCTCGAACGCGAGCACCCGGATCAGCGCCCGCAGGAAGCCCTGCCGGGGGTTGCCGGGCTCACCGGGCAGCACCGACTGGGCCCCGGTGGTGGCGATCCACAGCCGCTGCGAGGTGAGGACCCGGGCGATGCCGGTGACGGCCAGCACCAGCGGCTCGTCCTGCAGCGAGGCCGGCGGAACCAGGACGACGTTGCGGAGACCCTCGGTGAGCAGCGGGCGGATCGCGTTCTCGGCGTCCGCCCAGTCGAAGGCATCGCCGACGACGAGCCGGCCGCCGCCGTCCTCCCGGCCGTCCCCCTCCGGCAGCTCCGGCAGCTCACTCTCCGACCACACCGCTTCGACCATCTTGTCGACCAGCGGGACGGGGAGGTCCTGCCGGGTCAGCACGATGCCGGTGGCCGACAGCAGCAGCGCACCGTCCGGCGCGAACAGGCTGACCGCGCCGCGCACCCCGTGGTCGGTGCGCACCACGGTCGCCTGGCAGTGCCCGCCCCGATGGGTCGGGCCGAAGACCCGCAGCTCCCCGACGGACTCGGGCAGCCAACCCGGCTCGCCGACCTCGTCGCAGAGCACCCGCAGGCAGCGGTCGAGCACCTCGGGGTGGACCTGGAAGAACTTGCTGCCCTTGACGGCAGGCTCGACCTGGGTGCCGGGACCGGCGTTGAGGTCGGGGACGGCCGAGCCGTCGGCGACGACCTCGGCGGTCGCCAGCCTCACCCAGGTCCCGGCGGGTGTCCGCGAGTGGATCTCCACATGCCCGTCGTCGGACAGGGTCGTGCTGAGCGTGCCGGGGCCGGCGTGCCGGCGCTTGACCACCAGGCGGTGCACGGCGGTCGCGTCGAGCTCCCGGCCGGCGGCGAGCGCCATCTCGGCGAGCACCGCCACCGGAACCGACTCGACGTGGCCCTGCCAGGCGTGCCGGTCCTCGCCCGGCAGCTCGACATGCGCGCCGAGCAGCGGGTGGACGTCGGAGCCCGCGGTGCGGCGGGTCCCGTCCATCCAGTGCCGCTCGTGCCGCCACGGGGCCTGCGGCAGGTCGATGACCTGGCCGCCGACCGGGCCGGTCAACGCGTAGCCGTTGACGGACAGGGTCGCGACCTGGGTGTGGAAGGTGAGGGTGTCGTCGGTCTCCTGGCCCTTGGGCGCGCGCTTCAGCGAGTGCGCGACCAGCGCGCCGGAACCGTCGAGGGTCTCCCCGACGGCATGCGACAGGATCGGGTGCGCGTTGATCTCGACGAAGGTCCGGTGCCCGTCCTGCCCCGCGGCGGCGACCGCGTCGGTCAGCCGCACCGGGTTCCGCAGGTTCGCGGCCCAGTAGTCGGCGTCGAGCCGCAGCTCGCCGCCGAGCAGCGACCGGACGTCCTCGAGCGCCGTCGTGTACATCGGGATCTGGAGGTCGCGCGGCTTCAGCTCGGCCAGCAGCTCGCGCAGCTCCGGCAGCAGCGGCTCGACCTGCGGCGAGTGCCCCGCGCCCTCGGCCTGCACCTGCCGGGCCAGCCAGCCCTTCGCGCCGGCCCAGGCCAGCACGGCCTCGATCGCCGCGGTGTCCCCGGTGACGACGGTCTGGCGCGGCGAGGACAGGACGGCCGGGTGCACGGTGTGTCCCGGTTCGAGCTCCGCGAACTCGGTCAGTTCGGCGACACCGCAGCCCAGGACGGCCATCCCGCCGCCGCCGACCAGCGCCATCATCAGCCGGGACCGGCGGACGATGACCTTGACGCCGTCTTCGAGGGTGAGCCCGCCGGCGACCACGGCGGCCGCGACCTCACCCATGGAGTGGCCGACGACCGCGGCGGGCTCCACGCCGTAGGCCTGCCACATCCGGGCCAGCCCGATCTGCACCGCGAACAGCACCGGCATGATCTCGGCCGGGCCCTCGGGCATCCGGCCGCTCTCCAGCAGGTCCCACAGGTCCAGGTCGGCCTCCTCGGCGAACAGGCCGTCGAGGTCGTCGATAGCCTCGGCGAACGCCGACTCCTCCTCGAGCAGGGTCCGGGCCATGCCGGACCGCTGCGCGCCGTACCCGGAGAAGACGAAGACGGGCTTGCCGGGCCGGCCCATGGCCGTGCCGGTGACCACGTGCGGGTGCGGGTCGCCGGCGGCGAGCGCGGCCAGGCCGGCGGTGAGGCCGGCCCGGTCGCGGGCGACCACGGCCGCGCGGGACCGGCCGCGGGGGGAG
>JBDSTJ010000092.1:0-3114 GCA_039928335.1 Streptosporangiaceae bacterium
GCTGGTCAGCCCACGGGGAAGGCGGGACCGAGGTTGCCGGCGGCGTCGACGGCCTGCACGGTCACCGGTCCGGCCGGCACCGCCAGCGTCTGGGTCGCGCCCGCGGCGACGGTCGCGGGGACCGTCGTGCCGCCGGAGATCCGGTAGGACTTGACCCGGCCGGCGTACCAGTCGTCGCCGGGAGCGGTGAACGACACCGAGTCGCCGTTGCGCACGAGGTTCCGGAGCGCGCCGGGCGGCCGGGTGTCGACGCCGTACCGGCCGGTGCGCCACTCGTCGTGGTGGTAGGTCCACCACTGGGAGTTGGCCTCGGCCTTGCCCGGGGTCTTCCAGGCGAACAGGTATCCCTCCCTGGTCGTGGCGACCAGGTCGGTCCGCCCGTCGCCGTCCAGGTCCCCGGCGGTCGGGGCCCACAGCATCCAGCCACTGGTGAACAGCGGGAAACCGGCCGCCTGGCCGCCACTGCCGAAAGCGTGCAGGGTCGAGGTGTCCCCGCCGTCGACGATCTCGGCCCGGCCGTCACCGGTCACGTCCGCGATGATCGGCGAGCCGAGGAAGCCCATCCCGGTCCGGCTCTGCGGGAAGCCGAGCACCGGCAGCGAGGTGCTCGCGTCGTAGCCCCGCTGGTAGTTGCCGATGGCGTTGCCGCTGCCGGGGAACAGCAGCGAGGAGATCAGCGAGGCCGCACCGGAGCCCGCCTCGGTGTAGCCGAGACGGCCCAGCAGGCCGAACTTTCCGAACGCCCCGGTCGTGGTGAACGACATCGGCACATCCGTCGGCAGCCCGCCGTCGAGCACGGCGGCGGGGTTGAGCGCGGGGCTCTCCAGCGGCCCGTAGTTCTTGATGATCTTCCCTGCTCCGGAGATCAGGTAGGTCGGCGAGAACGACGGACCGGTGGCCACCTCGTCCTTGCCGTCCCCGTCCACGTCGGCGACCGCAGGCTGGTTGACGCCCTCGGTGACGAACTCCTGGGCGCTGCCGTAGAAGGTCATCGTCGAGGCCATCCGGACCGGCCAGCCGGCGACCGGCGTGCCGTCCGCGTGGTAGGCGAGGGCGTAGTTGGCTCCGTAGAACTGCTCGCCGCTGCCCTTGGTGTCGGAGTACTGGGCCCGCACCACGATCTCGGGCTTCCCGTCGCCGTCCAGGTCGGCCACGGCTGGGGTGCCGGGTAGTTTGTGATCGTTGATCCGGACATAGCCCTCCGGCGGAGCCTGGCCGACGGTCACCTCGACCGGCCAGCCGGGCACGGCGGTGCCGTCCGGCCGCCAGGCGTGCAGCCTGCCGTCCCAGCCCGCCTGGACCACGTTCAGCCGTCCGTCGCCGTCGAGGTCGACCAGCACCGGCGAGGCCGTGGCCCCCTGGGCGGGGAGCCGGGTGTACTTCAGCGCGGGTCGGGGGATCGCGGGCTTGGTCACCCCGGCGTCGAGCGTCTTCGGCCAGCCGGGCAGCAGTGTGCCGGACGCGTCGTACACATAGGTGCGGCCGGTCGTGCTGGTGACGGTCACCTGGAGCCTGCCGTCGTGGAACAGGTCGCCGATCGCGACGGGTGCGACGACCGGCTCATGGCCGGGGTCGACCCCCGGATAGGCCCGGTGCGGCACGGTCGCGGCGGTCGTCGCGGGCCAACCGGGCAGTTCCCTGCCGGTGATCCCGTCGCGGGCGTGGACCACGCCGTCACCGTCGCCGTAGACGATGGCCTGGCGGCCGGTGCCCTGCAGGTCGGCGAGCGCGGGCTGGCTCTCGTTGCCGATCCCGAGCTTCATCGGGAAGCCCGCGCGCAGCGCGGGATCATGGTGGACCGCGATCGCGCGGCGTTCCTCGCCGACGCGGCCGTCGGCGTCGGTGACCCGCAGCCGCAGGGTGACGGTGTACTGCTCGCTGGCCGACAGTGCCTTGTCCTTCGACAGGACGTAGGCCTTGTCCCAGACCGACTTGGGCACCTGGGTCAGGTCGAGAGTGCCGATCTTGCCCTCGTAGGCCTGCGTCCCGGAACCCGAACCGCCGGACCTGAAGTCCTCCTCGGCCGGTTCGATGCCCGGAGCCCACTGCAGTTCGTACTTGTATCCCTTTGACCTGCGCGCCTCGACCCGGCCGGTGACCTGCACGGAACCGGTCTGGGTCGGGTCGTACAGGGAGTACCAGTCGGGGCTCAGGATCGAGCCGACCGGCGGCACCGCGCCGTCCTTGACCGCCTGCAGGGCCTTGGCGACGTTGGGCCGTCCGTAGCCGTACTGCCGGTCCCAGCCGGGCTTGCCCGCCCAGGGCAGCGTCGGGTCGTCGATGTCGGAGGCGGTGGTCCGCAGGACCTGGACGGCCTCCTCGTTGGTGAGCGGCCGGCCCAGTTCCAGCCCGTAGGACAGGAGCAGCCCGAACACGCCGCCGGTGGTCGGGGTGGACTCCGAGGTGGAGCCGCCCTCGGTGGCGACCGAGAACATCGCCTTCGCGCCGAACGAGGTGAGCCCGGACCTGGCCCGGTAGGTCTTGGTCAGCGGGTTGGCCAGCGCCTCGGGCAGCCCGACGGTGTTGGCGACGATCCCGTTGCCGGGGATCACGTGCGGCCAGAACATGCCGCCCTGGTGGTCGGTGGAGTCGAAGTCGTTGCTCGACTCGACGACCACCACGCCGTCCCGCCAGAGCTTCTCGACGGTCTGCCGCAGGTAGGCGGAGTAGCCGAGGTCCGCGGTGGTGCTGACGATGACCTTGGCGCCCATGTGCGCGGCGTACAGCCAGGCCTGGGCGAGGTCGTCGGTCCGGTCCAGGGCCTCCTGGCCGGCCCGGATCGGCAGGATCCGGCAGCGCGGGCAGATCCCGGCCCCGCCGATCCCGTTGTCGGTCTGGGCGGCGAGCGTCTTCATCTGCCCGTTGGCGTGCCCGTAGGTGGAGTCGGGCGTCGCCGGGTCGTTCTGGCCCTCATAGAAGTCCCAGCCCGAGATGTCGTCCACGAACCCGTTGCCGTCGTCGTCCTTGCCGTCGGAGTAGGCCGCGATCAGGTCCTCCGGGTCGATCTGCCCGTTGCCGTTGGCGTCCTTGACCCCGGGGTAGTCGGCGGCGGTGAGCACGCCGTCGCCGTCCCGGTCGGTGGTCGCCGGCAGTTCGCGGGTGTTCAGGAAGACC
>JBDSTJ010000093.1:0-7212 GCA_039928335.1 Streptosporangiaceae bacterium
CTTCGACGACGGGCCCAAGCCCCGCTGGACTTCGCTCGCCCTGGACGCCCTGGCAGAGGCGAAGGCCCCGGCGACCTTCTTCGTGGTCGGCGAGCAACTACGGGACCACGCCGACGTGATCAAGGGCAGGATGGGGCCGCACGAGATCGGCAACCACACCTGGTCGCACGACGACCTGTCGCTGCTCGGTTTCGACCAGGCCCGCCGGTCCATCGGCCGGGCCCACGAGACCATCGAGCAGGTCACCGGCCGCACGCCCACTCTGCTCCGGCCACCCTGGGGCCGGCTCGGCGGCACCACCCTGCGGGCGGCCGCGGAGCTGGACTACGACGTGGCGCTCTGGTCTCTACTGATCCAGGACCGCCGGTACTCCCACGAACCGGACGAAATCGCGACCCGGGTCATCCAGCAGGCGCGGCCTGGCATGATCGTGCTCGGACACGACATCGGAGCACCCAGCAGGCATGTCGCGATACAGCAGCTGCCTCGTATCATTCGGGGGCTGCGCGATCGGGGCCTCGAGTTCGTGACCGTCTCCGAACTGCGGCAGAGCGCACCACGACCGAAGAGCGAGTAGAACAGGATCCGCCCCCCATGACCTCCGTCGACACCTCCGGTGACATCAAGGGCAGGCTGGGACCCGCCGGGCGGGCGTGGCGCACCATGGTCCTGTTCGGGCTGGTCGGGACGCTCTTCTGGAACTCCTGCTACGGCGAGGACGACGACTTCCCGCTCGGTCCGATGACCCAGTTCGCGTTCTACGTCCAGTCCTCCGGCGGCCAGATCAACTCGCGTTGGCTTGAAGCCGACACCGCGGCGGGCGAACACCTCAAACTGTCCTTCAACGCCTCCGGTAGTGGCCTCAAACGCGCCGAGGTGGAGGGCCAGGCCGGCCTGATCGAACGCGACCCCTCGCTGCTGCAGGGGATCGCCGACCGGCTCAACCAGGGCCGGTCCGGACCGTCACGGCTGACAAGGATCTATGTGGTGCACCAGACCAAGACCCTGGACAGGGGTAGGGTCGTTCGGACCGTGCAGCGGAACCAGGCCGTCTGGGACGTCCGGTGAACGCGCTCCGAGGGTGGCTCTTCGGCCCGGTGCCGCAGGCCCGCATCGCCTGGCTCCGACTGATCGCCTACGGGTTCCTGCCGTTCGACATGCTGCTGTTGACCCGAAGCAGCCTCGACCACGCCGAGCTCCCCGCGGAGCTGTTCCGCCCGGTCGAGATCGCCCGGCTGGTGCACCTGCCCGCTCCGACCGTGCCCGCGATGTACATGCTGCTGGCCGTCGTGCTGGTGGCTGCGCTGGTCGCGGTCACCAGCCGCCTCACCCGCCCCGCCGGCTACGTGGTGGCGGCCGGCTACCTGTGGTGGGTGCTGATCAGCATGTCCTACGGGAAGGTCGACCACGATCACCTCGCGCTGGTCGTGGCCCTGTTCGTGCTGCCGACCTGCGGTCGGGCCGACTACCGGGACCAGAACCCCTCCGAGGCCGCCTCGTGGGCGGTGCGCTGCATCCAGGTCTCGGTGGTCTCGGCCTACTTCCTGTCCTCCTGGGCCAAGATGCGGATCGGCGGCCCCGACTGGCCCAACGGTGAGACCCTCGGCTGGGCGCTGACCCGGCGCGGTACTCCCCTGGGCCGCGAGCTCCTCCCGTACGGCTGGCTGCTGCACGCCTCGCAGTGGCTGACGCTGGTCGTGGAGTTCGGCTCGGTGCTGCTCCTGGTCCTGCGCGGTCGGCCGTTGTACGCCCTGGTGCTCTTCTTCGCCGGCTTCCACGTGATCACCTACGCGCTGATGACGATCCACTTCCTGCCGCACGCCATCTTCCTGGCCGCCTTCCTGCCGCTGGAGCTCATCCGCCGCAGGACAGCGCCCTCGAAGGAGACCGGCACGCTCGCCGAGACGGAGTCCGCCACCGCCTGACCGCTAGTGGGTCCGGGGGTTGCCCCCCGGTAGTTGAACACTGCACGTGCTGCCGGGCAGACGGTGCCGGTTGTCGGCGATCATGCGGTAGACGCCGTGGGCGATCCAGCGGACCGGCGGGAGCCAGAGGGCCGCGCCGAGCGGCCACCAGCGGCCGCCCTTGTTCCGCAGGAGGCTGGCGAAGGCCTGGACTCCCCCGGTGACGCCGCCGTCGAGACCGATCCAGAGGACCTCGTATTCGGCGCGTTCGGGGGTCACGCCGAAGGAGGCGAGGTCGGCGAACTGGAAGGGGATGATCTCGACGTCGGGTTTGATCCGGCGTTCGATCTGCCGGACCGAGGCGGTGCAGAAGCCGCAGTCCCCGTCGTACACCAGTACCGGACGTTCTCTCAGCTGACCCATGACCGCCCCTCGTCGCGTCGACCGGTTTTCACTCTATGCCCGGCTGAACGCGTTCAGTCCTCGGGCCAGGCCTCCGCGAGCAGGGCCCGGGTGTCGCGCAGCAGTTGCGGAAGGACCTTGGTATGGCCGACCACCGGCATGAAGTTGGTGTCGCCGCCCCAGCGCGGGACGACGTGCTGGTGCAGGTGCGCGGCGATGCCCGCGCCGGCCACGCCGCCGAGGTTCATCCCGACGTTGAACCCCTGCGCGCCGCTGGCTTTGCGCAGCGCCGAAAGTGACCGCTGGGTGAACCGGGCGAGCTCGGCGGTCTCGGTCTCCTCCAGTTCGGCGTAGTCGGCGACATGCCGGTAGGGGCAGACCAGGAGATGACCCGAGTTGTACGGGTAGAGGTTGAGGACGGCGAACACGGCGATGCCACGCGCGACGACCAGCCCTTCCTCGTCGGGTAGCGCCGGGACCTCGCAGAAGGGACAGTCCTCGCCTTCGGCCGGCTTGTTCTCGCCCTTGATGTAGGCCATCCGGTGCGGAGTCCACAGCCGCTGGAAGCTGTCGGGGTTCCCGACTCCGGCTTGTACTTCAGGCTCGACACCCACAGTCACAGTTCCCTTCTCCGTCGCTCGCCCAGGATAGGTTGAGCGGCTGGGACGCCTGCACCCAGGACACCCTTGACGCCCACACCGAAGAGCTTTTCGTAACAAAAGGACCTAAATATGGACTCTCCCGGCGCACAGGAGGCCACATCGGCCAAGATGGGACCGGCGCAGACGGTTCCCGCACCACAGGGCCCGCCGTCCGCATCGGCCCCTGCCAGTGAGGATTTTGCGATGTCCGACCTCGACAACCCGTACTCGGCCAACGGCTCGGGCGGCGAGCACCGTCCCGAACACCGGTCGATGCCGTTCTTTCCCGCCCCGCCCGGCGGCACTCCAGCGACCCTCCACGGCTCCCAGCCCCTCTCCGCCCAGGCGCCACCACCGCTGCCCATGCCGGAGATGCCGATGACCGGTGAGCTGACGACCACCCGGCGCGCGCCCGTCGAGGAACCGGACCAGGCCCCCGGCCGGCCCCCGTTCGTGAAGGGCCGGATCAAGATCGAGGACGAGGTCGTCGAAAAGATCGCCGGCATGGCCGCCCTGGAAGTCAACGGGGTCTGCGCACTCGGCGGCGGCGGTGAGGCCACCCGGACGATCGACGCGGTCCGCGACCGGATCGGGATGAGCGACGCCCACTCCACCCGCGGAGTGAAGGCCCAGGTCAGCGAGAACGAGATCAACCTCGACCTCGTCGTGGTGGTGGAGTACGGCAGCGTCGTGATCGAGGTCGCCAAGGTCGTCAAGACCAACGTGGCCCGGATCGTCAGCCTGATGCTCGGGATGCGCGTCACCTCCGTCAACGTGACCGTGGACGACGTGCGGTTGCCCGGCGAGACCCCTAGGGCCACGGTGTAGCCCGACTGCCGGGGCTCAGCTCCGGCCGACGTCGCAGCTCTTCATGACCCCGTCGGCCTGGGTGACGACCGACAGCGACACTCGCTTGACCGAGGTGTCGGGCAGGGCGAAGCTGAACACGTGCGGGGTGGCGTCCATCGCGGTGCTGTAGTGCTTCTCCTGCTGGTCGCCCTGGGTCGGCACGATCGTGGCGGTGACGTTGCCGACTCCCAGATAGACCACGGTGACCGTGATCCCGGTGCCGGCCTTCTGCCAGGAGACCGACTGGGTCCCGCACGGCCCCGCCCCGTTGACGCCACCCCCGCCGCCCCCGCCACCCCCGCCCGGTGCGGGATCGGCCGAGGCGCTCTCCTGCGGGGCGGGCTGCTCGGCCGGGCCGGGCGTGACACCCACGGGGACAGCTCCTGGCGTCCGCGCGGGACCGCTGTCGAGCAGCGGCCAGGCCAGGATCGCGGCGGCCGCCAGGACCAGCAGGCCGGTCAGGAGATAACCAGAGCTCAGCCCCACGCGCTGGAGCGGGGAGGGCTCGGTCATCGAAGATCTCCTGCCGTACGAGGGGGTCGGGGCGATCGAGGCTACCGCACCCGGTCGGTACCGAGGATCCGGACGGCGACCAGCGCGATCCGCCGGGCGGCGTCCTCGAGCGGGCCGTCCGGGGTCACGATGTAGCCGATCGTCACCCGGACGACCGTGTCGATCGCCAGGGCGACGTACCGCTGTTCCAGGTCGGGCCGGTTGCGGGCCACCAGGTCCGCGACCGCCTGCACCGCGTAGGGCAGCAGCGGCTCGCTGCGCCTGCGCACCAGCTCCACCAGGTCCTCCGAGCCGCCCCAGCCGTTGCGGGCGCTGGTGAGGATCCCGGTCAGCAACGCGCTGGCCGCAGCCTGCCGGAAGGTGTACAGCACCGCCGCACCGACCGCGGACTCCACGTCGTCCTGCTGGTCGAGCAGGCATTCCTGCAGTCCCAGCAGGTGCCGTTCGAACTCCCGGAACACCAGTGCCTCGCCGAGGGAGTCCTTGGAGCCGAACTCGTTGTAGGCGCTCTGCCTGCTGACCCCCGCCGCGGCCGCCACATGGGCGACCCGGAGCCGGTTCCACCCGTTCTTCTCGACCAGCTCGAAGGCCGCGTCGAGCAGCCTCTCCCGTACCGTTGTCGTCTGCAACCCCGTCACCCGAGCATGGTAGCGAGGACAAACCCCCATAGCTTCGGACTGTTCGCCATTCTTTGCCGACCTGGCTGGCAAACCGGACAAAAAACGCCCCCTTCGCGCCCGATGACCGGTTGCGGAGGGGGCGTGGTGCCGCCGGGTCAGACCTGCGCGCGATCGGCGACGGCCTTGAGGATCTCGGCGACGGCGTCGTCCACCGGCACGCCGTTGTTCTGCTCGCCCGAGCGGTAGCGGAAGGAGACCGCCCCCTTGGCGACGTCCTCGTCGCCGGCGAGCATCATGAACGGCACCTTCTGCTTCTGGGCGTTGCGGATCTTCTTCTGCATGCGGTCGGCGGAGGCGTCGACCTCGACCCGGATCCCGTGCGAGCGCAGCCGCGCAGCGACGTCCTGGAGGTACTGGGTGTGCTCGTCGGCGATCGGGATGCCCACGACCTGGACCGGGGCGAGCCACGGCGGCATCGCGCCGGCGTAGTGCTCCAGCAGGACGCCGAAGAACCGCTCGATCGAGCCGAACAGCGCCCGGTGGATCATGACGGGCTGCTGTTTGGTGCCGTCGGCCCCGGTGAACTCCAGCTCGAACCGCGGCGGCAGCTGGAAGTCGACCTGGATGGTCGACAGCTGCCAGGTCCGGCCGATCGCGTCCCGCGCCTGCACGGAGATCTTGGGGCCGTAGAAGGCCGCGCCCTCGGGGTCGGGGACCAGGACGAGACCGGAGTTCTCGGCCGCGACGCGCAGCGCCTCGGTCGCCTCCTCCCAGTCCTCGTCCGAACCCACGGACTTGGCCGGGTTGCGGGTCGACAGCTCCAGGTAGAAGTCGTCCAGGCCGTAGTCGCGCAGCAGGTCCAGCACGAACGCCAGCAGCGAGTGCAGTTCGTCCTGCATCTGCTCGCGGGTGCAGTAGATGTGCGCGTCGTCCTGGGTCATCCCGCGGACCCGGGTGAGGCCGTGGATCACACCGGACTTCTCATACCGGTAGACGGTGCCGAACTCGAAGAGCCGCAGCGGCAGCTCCCGGTAGGACCGGCCGCGGCCCTTGAAGATCAGGTTGTGCATCGGGCAGTTCATGGGCTTGAGGTAGTAGTTCGCGCCCTCCAGCTCCATCGCCGGGAACATGCCGTCCTTGTACCAGTCGAGGTGGCCGGAGGTCTCGTACAGGTTCCCCTTGGTGATGTGCGGGGTGTTGACGAAGGAGTAGCCCGCCTCCTCGTGCCGCCTGCGCGAGTAGTCCTCCATCACGCGGCGGATGGTGCCGCCCTTGGGGTGGAAGACGGGCAGGCCGGAGCCGAGCTCGGTCGGGAAGGAGAACAGGTCGAGCTCCGCGCCCAGCTTGCGGTGGTCACGCTTGTCGGCCTCCTCGAGCATCCTGAGGTACTCCTCCTGCTTGTCGCGGGACTCCCAGGCGGTGCCGTAGATCCGCTGGAGCTGCGGGTTCTTCTCGCTGCCCCGCCAGTACGCGCCGCCGGACCGCATCAGCTTGAAGGCCGGGATGTTCCGGGTGGTCGGCAGGTGCGGTCTTCGGCACAGGTCCTTCCAGCACAGGTCGCCGGTCTTGGCGTCGAGGTTGTCGTAGATGGTCAGCTCCGCGCCGCCCACCTCGACGTTCTCCTCGTCCTCCATGGCGGACCCGGCCGCACCGCCCTTGAGTCCGATCAGCTCGAGCTTGTAGGGCTCACCGGCGAGTTCGGCCCGGGCCTCGGCGTCGGACACGACCCGGCGCGCGAACCGCTGGCCCTGCTTGACCAGTTCACGCATGCGCTTCTCGACACGCTTGAGGTCCTCGGGGGTGAAGGCCTCCTCGACGTCGAAGTCGTAGTAGAAGCCGTTGTCGACCGGCGGGCCGATACCGAGTTTGGCCTCGGGGAACAGCTCCTGCACGGCCTGGGCCATCACGTGCGCGGTGGAGTGGCGCAGGACCTCGAGTCCGGCCGGGGAGTCGACGGTGACGCGTTCCACCGTGGTGCCGGCGGCCACCACACGCTCGCTTCCGTCGAGGGTGATGCGCAGCTCAGACACGGGTACTCCTTGATCGGCCAAAGATTTCGGGTCCGACTCTACCGAGCCGGGGTCGGGCACAGCCATGACACTCCTCGTCGGCACAGGGCCGATCCCGGGAACACGCGAAAGCCCCGGGATCGCTCCCGGGGCCTCGTCGATGTTCGCTGGGTTCAGCGCACGCGGAGCAGCCGCCGGGGGATCCCCGGCATCGTCGTCGTGCGCCGCACTGCCATCCCGCCATGGTACCGCTTGCCCGCCCGCCGGATGCGGC
>JBDSTJ010000094.1:0-10721 GCA_039928335.1 Streptosporangiaceae bacterium
AGCATGCCACCAAAAATGATCGTGAAACCTCGGGCGCCGCTCATCGTCTCAGGGTAAGGGCCGGTGACGGGCTCTCGTCACCGGCCCCGCCGGACCTCAGGTGGCCCTGGCCTCGATCTCCTCGGGAATCGTGCCCAGGTCGGGTTCGGTGCCGCGCCGCTTGGACACCACGACCGCGCCGACCACGATCACGAGCGCGACCACGGTCACCCCGATCCGCAGCGCGGTGTTGCCTGCGTACGACACGACCGCCTGGGCGATCAGCAGCGACACCAGGTTCATCACCTTGATCAGCGGGTTGATCGACGGGCCCGCGGTGTCCTTGAACGGGTCGCCGACGGTGTCGCCGATGATCGTCGCCTCGTGCGCCGGGGAGCCCTTGCCGCCGAGATGGCCCTCCTCGACCAGCTTCTTGGCGTTGTCCCAGGCCCCGCCGGAGTTGGCGAGGAAGACCGCCATCAGGGTGCCGCAGGCGATCGCCCCGGCCAGGAACGCCCCGAGCGGGGCGTAGCCGAGGGCGAAACCGACCGCGATCGGGGTGAGGATCGCGAGCAGGCCGGGGGTGGCGAGCTCACGCTGGGCGTCCCGGGTGCAGATGTCGACGACCCGCTGGTAGTCGGGCTTCTCCGAGTAGTCCATGATCCCGGGATGGTCCCGGAACTGGTTGCGGACCTCGATCACGACCCGGCCCGCCGCCCGGCCGACCGCCATGATCGCCAGACCGGAGAACATGAAGACCACCGACGCGCCGATGATCAGGCCGATCAGCACGTTCGGCTGGTCGATGCTGAGATTGAACGTACTGAAGGTGTCACCGATCGAGTCCAGCGGAGCGTCCGGCAGGGCCAGTGCGCTCTCGACCGTGGTGCGGAACGCCCCGAACAGGGCGGTTGCCGCCAGGACGGCCGTCGCGATCGCGATGCCCTTGGTGATCGCCTTGGTGGTGTTGCCGACCGCGTCCAGGCGTTCCAGCACCTTGGCGGCCTCACCCTGCACGTCGCCGGACATCTCCGCGATGCCCTGGGCGTTGTCGGAGACCGGCCCGAAGGTGTCCATCGACACGATCACACCGACGGTCGTGAGCAACCCGGTCCCGGCGAGTGCCACCGCGAACAGGGCGACCGTGGTGTCGCCGAAGCCCAGCAGGAACGCGCCGTAGATTGCGCCGCAGATCAGCAGGGCCGAGTAGACGGCCGATTCGAGGCCGATCGAGATGCCCGAGAGGATCACGGTGGCCGGGCCGGTCTTGGCACTGTCGGTGACCTCCCGGACCGGCTTGCGGGTGGTCTCGGTAAAGTAGCCGGTGAGCAGCTGGATGGCGCTGGCCAGCACGATTCCGATCAGAACCGAGCCGATCGCGATCCAGCGCGGGTCCGCGTCGAGTTTGACCTCGGTGCCGTGCAGTTCGCTGAAGCTGCCGGGCAGGTAGAGGAAGGAGGCCACCGCGACGATCGCCGCAGAGAAGATCGCGGAGATGAAGAAGCCCCGGTTGATCGCGGTCATCCCGGAGCGGTCCTTGGCCCGGGGCGCGACCGCGAAGATCCCGATCACCGCGGTGATCACGCCGATCATCGGCACGATCAGCGGGAAGACCAGGCCTTCGGTGCCGAACGCGGCCTTGCCGAGGATCAGTGCGGCCACCAGCATCACCGCGTAGGACTCGAACAGGTCGGCCGCCATCCCGGCGCAGTCACCGACGTTGTCGCCCACGTTGTCGGCGATCGTCGCGGCGTTGCGCGGGTCGTCCTCGGGGATGCCCTGCTCGACCTTGCCGACCAGGTCCGCGCCGACGTCCGCGGCCTTGGTTAAGATACCGCCGCCGACCCGCATGAACATCGCCAGCAGGGCCGCGCCGAACCCGAAACCCTCCAGCACGCCCGGCGCGTCGCCCCGGTAGACGAACACGACCAGGGCCGCGCCGAACAGGCCCAGGCCCACCGTGAACATGCCGGCCACGCCGCCGGTACGGAACGCGATGCGCATCGCGGTGCGCTCACCGGCGTTGCGGGCGGCCGCCGCGACCCGGACATTGCCGCGGACCGCGAGCCACATTCCGGCGAATCCGGTGATTCCGGAGAAAATCGCGCCGACCACAAAGAAAATGGATCTTCCGATCCGCACTCCGGTGGTGTCGGCGGGCAGGAGCAGGAGCAGGAAAGGGATCAGGACCACAAAGATCCCTACGGTCTGGAACTGCCTTTTCAGATAGGCGCTCGCACCTTCCTGGACGGCCTGGGCGATCTCCTGCATCTTGTCGGTGCCCTGTTCGGCGGCGAGCACCTCCCGCACCAGCAGCCCCGCGACGGCCAGCGCGAGGAGCGCGACCACCCCCACGACGACGATGAGCGTGAGATCACCGCCACCGATATGAATGTCACCCATTCATTCCTCCTTTGATTCCCCAGGTGTGCCGGGAGTCTAGACGCGCCAATGAGGAATGAGTAGGCCCATGTTGTCATACTGAATCAGCAATAACACCCATAACAACGGTCCCACAAAAGAAAGAGCCTCACGTCAGTGACGTGAGGCTCTTTCTTGCGCTTGGCTAACGCGCGGGCCAACTCATGCTGATCGTGTTGCCCTCAGGCGTGGAGGAGATGGAGAGTTCGTCCACCAGGCCCTTGATCACGGCCATGCTGAGAGTCGGCTCCGGCTCGGACTTCGAGGTGTCGCTCACCGACACCTCGAACCGGCCCCCACCATCGGTGAGCGCCAGCCGCACCGGCTCCTGCGGACAGAACTGCTGGTGCGCCTCGACGGCGCGCGAGCAGGCCTCTCCGACGGCGAGGCGAACCTCGTCCAGCAGGGGTTCCTCGACCCCGCTGCGCCGGGCCACGGCCGTGACGATCAGCCGGGCTGTCCGGACGTGCACGGGAAGTGCACTGAATGCAAGCTCGACAGTCGCCACTACTTGCCCTTGCGCTTCTCCCGGGCCTCATCGATCGAGTCGTGGATCCCGAAGACCTTGGTCAGCCCCGTGATCCGGAAAATCTTGAGAATGCGTTCCTGAGTGCAGACGAGTTCCAGGGAACCGTCGTGCGCGCGAACTCGCTTGAGCCCGCCGACCAGGACGCCGAGTCCGGTCTAGTCCAGGAACTCGACCTTCTCCATGTCCACGAGGAGGTGGAACTTTCCCTTGTTGACCAGGTCGATGAGCTTCTCGCGGAGCTTCGGCGCCGTGTATACGTCGATCTCGCCTTCAACAGTGATGACGGTCAGACCGTCATCACCGGTGTAGTCGTTCACCTTCAGATCCACAGAACCTCCAGCGCCGTGCCGTATGTGATCGGGATAACTGATCCCGCCGAAAATTCAACCACGACCCGGCGTCGTCTTCACACGAAATCCACGGTTCGTGTGCGTTGACCTGCCACACGACGGATCGGGGGGCACCAGGCGTTCACCCACACCTTCCCCGAATGCCAGACTGGAAACCTGTGGCTGCCCACCCGACACTCGAGAGACTGCTGCGCGACCCCTCGCGACGCGGCAGGGTGACCCATGTGCGGGTGGTTCCCGCACGTCAGGCCAACTTCTCTTGCTGGCCCTCGTGGGTCCCGCCCGAGCTGGTCGCGGCACTGAAGATCCCCGAGCTGTACGAGCACCAGGCCCACGCCGCGGACCTGGCCCACGCCGGGACCTCTGTGATCATCGCCACAGGGACCGCTTCGGGCAAGTCGCTCGCCTACCTGCTTCCCACCCTCACCAGCGCGCTGACCGGCGGGAACACCCTCTATCTGGCACCCACCAAGGCCCTCGCGGCCGACCAGCTGCGCGCGATCTCGGCCCTGGACCTGGCCGGCGTGCGGGCCGCGACCTACGACGGGGACACACCTCCCGACGCCCGCGACTGGGTACGGCGTCACGCGAACTTCGTTTTGACAAATCCGGACATGCTTCATCACTCGGTGTTGCCCGGCCATGCCCGGTGGAGACCGTTCCTGCGGGAGCTCCGCTACGTGGTCATCGACGAGGCGCACGGCTACCGGGGTGTGTTCGGCTCGCACGTCGCCCAGATCCTGCGGCGGCTCCGCCGGATCTGCGCCCGGTACGGTGCCTGCCCCGTCTTCATCCTGGCCTCGGCCACCGTGGCCTCACCCGCGGCCTCCGCGACCACGCTCACCGGCGTTGAGACGGTCGCAGTGACCGACGACGCCTCACCCCGGGGCGCGATGACCTTCGCGTTCTGGGAGCCGCCCATGATCGAGGAGGAGACCCGCAGGTCGGCCGCCGCCGAGACCGCCGACCTGCTGGCCGATCTCGTCCTCCTGGACGCCCAGACCCTGGCCTTCGTCCGGTCCCGGCGCGGCGTCGAGACCGTGTCCCTCGCGGCCCAACGGGTCCTCGCCGAAGTGTCGCCCGACCTACCCGGCCAGATCGCCGCCTACCGCGGCGGCTATCTGCCCGAGGAGCGCCGGGCGCTCGAGTCGGCGTTGCGGGCACGGTCCCTGATGGGCCTGGCCACGACCAACGCCCTCGAACTCGGCATCGACGTGACCGGGCTCGACGCCGTGCTCATCTGCGGCTGGCCGGGGACCCGGGCCTCGCTCTGGCAGCAGGCCGGCCGGGCCGGGCGCTCCGGCCAGGACGCGCTGGCCGTCCTGGTCGCCCGCGACGACCCGCTCGACACCTACCTGGTCCACCACCCGTCGGCGATCTTCGGTACGCCGGTCGAGGCGACCGTGCTCGACCCGTCCAACCCGTACGTGCTCAAGCCCCACCTGTGCGCGGCCGCCGCCGAACTGCCGCTGACCGACGACGACTTCGCGCTGTTCGGCCCCGCGTCCGGTCGGGTCCTCGACGATCTGGTGGCCGCCGGCCTGCTCCGCCGCCGCCCCACCGGCTGGTTCTGGACCCGCCGGGAGCGGCCGTCCGACCTCGCCGACCTGCGCGGCTCCGGCGGACTTCCCGTCCAGGTCGTCGAATCCGGCACCGGCCGCCTCCTCGGCACCGTCGACTCACCCTCAGCCCACTCCGCGGTTCACGAGGGCGCGGTCTACCTGCACCAGGGCGAGTCCTATCTGGTGGACCTCCTCGATCTCGACGACTCCGTCGCGCTGGTGTCGGCCGCCGAACCCGACTACTCCACCTCGGCCAGGGACCTCACCGAAATCAAGATCCTGGACACGCGGAAGTCCCAGTTCTGGGGCCAGTCCGGTCTGCACTTCGGCACCGTCGAGGTGACCAGGCAGGTCGTCGCCTACCAGATGCGCCGCCCGCAGACCGGCGAGGTCATCGGCGAGAAACCCCTGGACCTGCCGCCCCGCACCCTGCAGACCCGCGCGGTCTGGTGGACCCTGTCCGCCGTGGCCCTCCAGGCCCTGGAAGCCCTCGGCGACTTCGACGCCCCCGGCGCGGCACATGCCGCCGAGCACGCCTCGATCGGCCTGCTGCCGCTGTTCGCGACCTGCGACCGCTGGGACATCGGCGGCGTCTCCACCCGGACCCACCCCGACACCGGCCTGCTGACCGTCTTCGTCTACGACGGTCACGAAGGCGGCGCGGGCTTCGCCGAACGCGGCTACGCCTCGGCCCTGGACTGGCTGGCCGCCACCCGCGAGGTCATCGCCTCCTGCGAGTGCGACCACGGCTGCCCCTCCTGCATCCAGTCCCCCAAATGCGGCAACGGCAACGAACCTCTGAGCAAACAGGGCGCCCTGGCCCTCCTGGCCGCCCTCCTCCACTAGCGCGCGCGTCCCGGACGCGATCGGTCAGCCGGATCGGGCGGACGTTACTTGCGGGAACGGGAGCGCCGGCCGCGGCGGGGCTTGGGGAGTTCGAGGATCTCGGTGCGGGTGGAGGAGGCCTCGGGGGTGAACTCTTCGGGGTCGGGCCTGGGGGCGGTGACCTTGGCTGCGGACATGACGTCGGCCAGGGGCTTCGGTTCCGGCGTGGGGTCCGGCTCGGCCACGGGGAGATCCAGAGTCGGCGGCTCGGGGGCTTCGGCCGGGACCGGGCGGGTGGGGTGGACCAGGTCCACCTTGTCCGTTGCGGGGGCCATCACCGGGGCCTTGGTGCGGGGCTTCCTGCGGGGCCGGCGCTTGCGGCCCTTGGCGGGCTTGGCCTCGGCGTCCGTCTCGGACTCCGAGCGGGTCCGGGCGGCCAGCAGCGCGGCCTCGATCTGTGTCCGGTTGGACTGGACGCGGGCGTGGGCGGAGCCGGGGACGACGAACAGGGAGCCACGGGTCGCCGTCGCGTTGGCGGCGCGGAGCCTGCGGGTCCAGGTGCCCAGGTGGGCCGCGCCGAGCAGCAGGATGAGCGCGATCGCCACGCTCTTGCCCCACTGCAGGGTGCCGTCGGTCTCCTCGGCGCGGCTGCCCGCAGTGATCAGGTTGGTCTCGCCGACGGTGTCCGCCGAGGGCGTCGGGTAGGCGAACGCCGGGCCGGTGGCCGTCGGGAAGACGACGGGAGCCGACGGCTCCGTCGAGGGCGGCCCGAAGCCCGTCGGCGGGGCCCACGGCACTGTGCCGCCACCGCTTCCGCCGCCGGTGCCACCACCGCCGCCGGTACCGCCGCCGCCGGTGTTGTTGGAGGGCCGCGAGCCGGTGCCGGTGAGCTTGGCGGAGGCCTGCCTGCCCGCCGACGGAGCCGCGCCGCTCCGCAGGGTGGCGACGCTGATGGCCAGCGTGCCTGAGGCGTTCCCCGCATCGAAGGTCCTGCTGCACTGGCTGCCGCCGCAGGCTCCCGTGCCCAGGGTGAAGCTCTTGACGCTGGAGCTCAGCCGGTAGCCGGTGATGTCGGGCTCCTGGCCTTCGTTCCAGGTGACCGTCACCTTGGAGCCGGACACCGAGGTGCTCAGGCCGCTCGGCGGAAAGGCGGGCACGGCTGAGGTGAAGGTGGCGCTGGCCGAGTCCCACCAGAGCAGGCTGTTGGTGCCGTTGACCTTGATCGTGTGCTTTCCGTTGCGTTCCCGGTGGCCGTCGAAGACGTAGGAGAGCGTCTTGTTCTTGCCGTAGCCGCGGGACGCGCCGTCGACCAGGAGAGCGCCGCCGCCGGACGCGGTCTTGGCCTTGATCGTGAAGGTCCTGGTGGCCACGTAACCGTTGGCCACGTAGATCTTCGCGCCCTGTGGGGCGGCGGCCTCGGCGGGCACGGCCGACAACACAAGCCCGGCGGCCAAGGGGGCGGCCACCATCAGCGCGCCCATCCGCATACTCACAGCCTCAGCCCCTTCGTCACGTCCAGGTACCCAATGCTTTTCGGCAGCGTATATGACTCGCAAGTAGCCAAAGTCACAGGAAGGCCGCGAAAAAAAGCCCCGCACCCAGCCTGCACCGGACTAACGGCAGTGTGTATAACGATCTGTGGGTTGTCCAGCGGCTTCGGGCAGGCACTGCCCGGCCCGAGCCCGTGCCGGAACGCGCACCGTACCGAGCCAGCCCGGCCCACGCAGGACGACGACGGCACTCACCTCCACGGTCAGTCCCGAAAACGTGCAGCTCACGAGCCCTGCCCCAGAGCCCTCCGCCACCCGCCGCGCCTCCGCACAGGGCTCAGCCCGTCCCCGCGCCAACCCGGACGCGGCCGCCAGCGCCGCCTGGTCCGCCGCCAGGTGAGCCCGATGCCGCGCCGCCCGCACCCCACCCTCCGTCATCGCCACCGTCCCCGTTCCCCACACCAGCCCCATCAGGGCCACGACCCAGAGCGTCCCCGACCCCCGATCACCCCGACCCCACCACCGATCTCGCATCACCCGCTCCGATCTCATTCGCGTCCGCATTCCTCTTGGTCCGACCAACGGGCCGCGATCGGGCCGGCGTCGCAGTCAGGTCGGCGAAACCACCATCCGTGGGGATCGCCGCCCGAACCTCAGGGAGGTCGGGGGGCGGAGTCACCGGGGCCGGCGGGTTCGGTGGCGGCTTCGGCTTGGACGTGCAGGGTCAGGGCAGGAAGGCCCAGATGGACGGGGGGCTTGACGGTCACGGTGAGATCGAGGTGGGTCCGGTCGGGGTCCTGGCGGAACTCGAGCTGGGAGCCGGCCGGCGCGGCACGCTCGATCTCGGCCCGGACCTGGGCTTCGGGTTCGCCGCGGGCCGCGGCTCGCGCCCCGGCTCTGACGGCGTCGACGCCCGCGACCTGCGCGGCCGCCGCCGCGATGCCCCAGAGGGCGATCGCGACGACGGCGGTGAGCGCGGGCAGGGCCATCGCGATCTCCACGGTCGCCGAGCCACGGTCTCGCCGGGTCATGCGGTCACCCGGCGAGTTGGAGGGCCCGCTGGATGATTCCTAAAAGCAGCGCTCTCACTTCGTCACTGGTAACGATCTTGAAGAGGAGTCCGGCGAACGCCGCAGCCGCGATCGTCCCGACCGCGTATTCGGCCGTCGACATTCCGGCGTCCCGCCGGACCTGCTTCCACCTGCTCATATCGTTTCTCCTTCGCGCGTCCCGAGTGGACACTCTCAGGATGCGCCCATCCCCCGAAGATCGCTTACCGGCCTGTGGATAACTTTTGCGAGCGGCCACAGACCCGCACCGAAGTCCGCTCAATGGACAGGGACGAAGTCCTCCCGTCCGACCCGGTTGGTGGGAGATCGATCAGTAGAGGGCGATGGTCTGGGCTAGGCCGGCGATGGCGGGGACTATGCCGAGGGCGACGAAGGCAGGGAGGAAGCAGAGGCCGAGCGGGGCCACGGCTCGTACGCCTGCTGCCTGGGCCCGGGCCTGCGCGGCCGTACGGGCGGTGCGGCGCTGGTCGCGGGCGAGTCTCGCGAGGGTGGGGGCCAGGGCGGCTCCGCTGGTGCTCGCGCGGGCGGCCGTACGGGCCAGGGGTGCCAGTGCGGGGTCCTTCGCCAGGTGGAGCCATGCCTGGACGGGGTCTGCGCCGAGTCTCACCTGGGCGGCCACCGAGGTCAGTTCCTCTCCGACCGGACCTCCCAGTGCCGCGCCCACGGCGTCGACCGAGTCGGCCCAGGAACCGCCCCCGGCCAGGCAGGCCGCCAGCAGGTCGACCGCGGTCGGAAGGTCGGCGACCAGGCGTGCCCGGCGTTGCCGGACCGCACGGGGCTCCAGTCTCGTGAGCACCTGCCAGCAGACCGCAGCGCCGGCCGCGCCCACGACCAGGCCGGGCCAACCACCGACCAGGACCGCCAGGGCGAGTCCGGCCAGGGCGGCTGCGGCCTTCGGGCGATGCTCGGAGACAGACGCCGGGACGGATCTGTCGCGGGCCGGCTGGAGGGCCGGCTGGAGGGCGGTCAGCCGGGGCCCTGCGGAGGGGTGCGGGAAGAGGAGTCCGGCGAGGGCGGCGCAGACCACCGCGGCAAGAGCGATCATGATTCGGCGCTCGTGGCGATGCGCCGGGTCCAGTAGATCCCGGTCGCGTCGAGGGTGACGCCGACGAGGAGGCAGACCAGTCCGGGCAGGGTGGTGCACAGGAAGGTCAGCGGGCGGGCGCCCAGCGCCGCGGCCATCCCGATGCCGAGCAGCGGCAGGACGGCCAGGAGTTTCGCCGTGGCCCTGGCCCCGGCCAACTGGGCCGAGACCTGCTGGCGGTGGGTCTCCTCCTCGCGCAGCGCCGAGGAGAGGCCGTCGGCGACGGAGGCGAAGGAGCCGCCGCGTTCCACCCCGATCCGCCAGCAGGCGGCCAGGAGCCGGAGACCCTCCGCGCCGGAGGTGAGAGCGGCGAGTTCGAGTTCAGCGGGAATGTCGGTGGCGTCACCAATATCTGCGAGCTTGTGGCTGATCGAAGGATCCAGGAAGGCCGTGGCTCGTTCGAGGGCCTCCTCGGGGGCGCTGCCGGCGGTCAGCTCCGCGGCGAGACCGTCGCAGAGGTCGATGACCGCCGCCCGCCAGACCTTCTCGATCCTCCGCCGGCCCCGCCACCACCGCAGCACGTCCGCCCACGGCAGCGCCTCGGGCTTCACCGTCCCCAGCTGCGCGAGGCGCGCCGCCGGGATCCTTGGCCCGAGCAGCACGTACACCGAGGCAGCCGCGCACAGTACACACACCCACGCCATCACACCGACCACCCGACAAGCTCGGTGAGTAGGCCTGCGGCCGGGCCGGGTCGCAGCACGCCACCGCGGAAGGTGACCGCGGGGATGACCTCGACGAAACCGTCGGGTCTGCGGGAGAACAGGGAGACCCCGCAGACCCGGCGGGGTGGGCGTTCCAGGTGGACCACGACGTCGAGTGCGGCGCCGAGCTGGCTGTGCACGGCCTCGCGGCTGAGTCCGGCGGCGCATCCGAGCGCCTCCAGCCGGGCCGGTACGTCAGCCGCGGCGTTGGCGTGAAGCGTGCCGCAACCGCCCTCGTGGCCCGTGTTGAGCGCGGCCAGGAGATCAACGACTTCCCGGCCCCGGACCTCGCCGACCACGAGCCGGTCCGGCCGCATCCGCAGCGCCTGACGTAGGAGATCGTGCAGCGTCACGCCGCCCGCGCCTTCGACGTTCGGCGGGCGGGCCTCCAGCCGGACGACGTGGGGGTGGTCGGGTCGTAGTTCCGCCGAGTCCTCAACCAGCAGCAGGCGCTCGTCGGGGTCGGCCAGCCCCAGCAGGCAGCTCAGCAGGGTGGTCTTGCCGGTACCGGTGCCGCCCGTGATGAGGAACGCCACCCGGGCCTCGACCAGCGCCGCCAGCAGCTCCGCGCCCCGTCCGCAGACCGTCCCGGCCCCGACCAGCTCGTCCAGGGTGAAGGCCCTGCGCCGGGGCGACCGCAGGGACAGGCAGGTCCCCACCGGTGACACCGGCGGCAGCACGGCATGCAGCCGGACGCCTCCCGGCAG
>JBDSTJ010000095.1:0-10322 GCA_039928335.1 Streptosporangiaceae bacterium
AGCGCCTGGACCCGCAGGCCAGCGTGATCAACCTGCACGGCCGGGGCCGGCAGCAGGCGACCGGCTACCTCGATCTCTACCGGCGGGCCGCGACCGGCTGCCCGGGGCTGCCCTGGACCGTCCTCGCCGCGATCGGCCAGGTCGAGAGCGACCACGGCCGGAACGCCGGGCCCTCCAGCGCGGGCGCGCTGGGGCCGATGCAGTTCCTGCCCTCCACCTGGAAGATCTACGGCGTCGACGGTGACGGCGACGGCAGGGCCGACATCACCAACCCGTTCGACGCGATCCCCGGCGCGGCCAGGTACCTGTGCGCCTCCGGGGGCGGAAAAGGCGGCCAGAGCCTCTACAAGGCCGTCTTCGCCTACAACCACGCAGACTGGTATGTACAGAAGGTCCTGAACCTCGCTGCGGCCTACGCTCGCCGGTACTCATAAGCTGAACTCTGTGGATGCCTTGCTGCTGTTGTCTTTCGGGGGGCCTGAGGCGCCCGAGGACGTGATGCCGTTCCTGGAGAATGTGACCAGGGGCCGGAACATACCGCGCGAGCGACTGGAGAAGGTCGCCGAGCACTACTACCTGTTCGACGGGGTCAGCCCGATCAACCAGCAGTGCCGCGAGCTCAAGGCGGAGCTGGAGAAGATCGTGGACGTCCCGGTCTACTGGGGGAACCGCAACTGGCCGCCGTTCGTCGAGGACACCGTCGCGCGGATGGCCGCCGACGGCGTGAGGACCGCCGCGGCGTTCGTGACGTCGGCCTACAGCGGGTACTCCTGCGAGGACCAGTACCTGGAGGACATCGCCCGCGCCCGCGCGGCCGTCGAGAACGCGCCCGAGATCGTCAAGCTGCCGGTCTACTGCCTGCTGCCCGGGTTCGTGCGGCCGTTCGTGGAGGCGACCCAGGCCGCGCTGGCCCAGGTCCCCGGCGCGCGCCTGGTGTTCACCGCGCACAGCGTGCCGATGGACCAGCCGGGCCGGGAGACCTACCAGAGCGAGCTCGCCGAGGTGGCCCGCCGGGTCGCCGGGGACCTCCCCTACGACCTGGTCTACCAGAGCCGCAGCGGCTCGCCCGCGCAGCCGTGGCTGGAACCGGACGTCTGCGACCACCTGGCGAAACTGCACTCCGGCGGGACCGACAAGGTCGTGCTCGTGCCGATCGGGTTCGTATCCGACCACATGGAGGTCAAGTTCGACCTGGACGTGGAGGCCCGCGACCTCGCCGCCGAACTGGGCATGACCCTGGTCCGGGCGGCGACGCCCGGCACCCACCCCGCCTTCGTCGCGATGGCCGGGGAACTCTTCGAAGGGGCCCGATGAACACCCTGCTCGCTCTCGCGGTCGCGACCGCGAGGGAGACCGGCCGGATGCTGATCGACAAGCGCCCGGCCGGCGGCCCCGACGTGGTGCAGACCAAGTCGAGCGCCACCGACATCGTCACCCAGATGGACCAGGCGGCCGAACGCCTCATCCGGGAGCGGATCGGGGCGGCCCGCCCGGACGACGCCTTCCTCGGCGAGGAGGAGGGCTCCAGCGCCGGGACCACCGCGATCCGCTGGGTGATCGATCCGATCGACGGCACGGTCAACTACCTCTACGACCTGCCCGACTGGGCGGTCAGCATCGCCGCGGAGCTCAACGGCGAGACGGTCGTCGGCGTGGTCGAGATCCCCAGCCGTGGTGAGACCTACACCGCGGTCCGGGGCGGCGGCGCGTTCCTCAACGGGGAGCCGCTGCACTGTTCGCAGGAGACCGCGCTGCCGAGCGCGCTGATCGCGACCGGGTTCGGGTACTCGGCGGAACGCCGGGCCCACCAGGCGCAGGTCCTCACCGGGGTGCTGCCGAACGTCCGCGACATCCGGCGCGGCGGGGCGTGCTCGATCGACCTGTGCGCGGTCGCGTCCGGCCGGGTCGACGGCTACTACGAGCGCGGCGTCCAGGCCTGGGACATCGCGGCCGGAAAACTGCTGGTCACCGAGGCCGGGGGCCGGATCGAAGGGCTGGCCGGGGCCGCCCCGGGACCTGAGTTCACGATCGCCGCAGGAGCGGACCTGTTCGGTCCGCTCCACGGCCTGCTGGCCGGGCTGAACCCGGCGCAGGACGGTTAGGCGTCGTCGGCCAGGGCAGAGGTCGCATGCGGCAGATCATGATTGGCGGCGATCCGGCGCAGTTCCTCGATCTCCGCCTGCCTGACGTCGGCGAGGTAGACATCGCCTTCGCTCCGCGCTGTGTGCAGCGACTCATACGCCTCGGTCAGGCGCTGCTGGATGGTCTCGGACAGTTCGCGCATAGAGCTGGTCCTCCCGGGTCGAACCATCTTTACCCCGGGTCATTCCCCACCGAAACGCCCGGCGAACGTGAACTTCTGGTGCGCGGCGTTCAGCTGCCTTACAGCCGACGTATCTAGGCTGTGGAATAACGGATCTGACACGTGGGGGAGGGCGGGACAGTGCGAGTTCTGGTCGTAGAGGACGAACGCGTCATGGCTGACGCGATCGCCACCGGGCTGCGTCGCGAGACGATGGCCGTGGACGTCGCCTACGACGGCGCGGGCGCGCTGGAGCGGACCGGCATCAACGCCTACGACGTCGTGGTGCTCGACCGAGACCTGCCGCGGGTGCACGGCGACGACGTCTGCAGGCAGCTGGTGGCCCAGCGCTACGGTGCGCGCATCCTGATGCTCACCGCGGCCGGCGAGCTCGACGACAAGGTCGACGGGCTGAACCTGGGAGCCGACGACTACCTGGCCAAGCCGTTCGCGTTCAAGGAGCTGATCGCGCGGGTGCGGGCCCTGGGCCGGCGCACCTCGACGCCACTCCCGCCGGTGCTGTCCCGGGCCGGGATCGACCTGGACCCCAACAGGTTCACGGTCGTGCGCGACGGACGGGCCGTCGAGCTCACCCGCAAGGAGTTCGCGGTCCTGGAGGTCCTGATGCGCGCCGAGGGTGTCGTGGTCAGCTCCGAGCAGCTGCTGGAGAAGGCATGGGACGAGCACATCGACCCGTTCACCAACGTGGTCCGGGTGACGATGATGACGCTCCGCAAGAAGCTCGGGGATCCGCCCGTCATCGAGACCGTGCCCGGGGTCGGCTACCGGCTGTGATCGTCCCCGCCAAACCGGAGCCCGCGCAGAAACAGCTGCTCACCGGTTTGCTGCCGCGCCGGATGAGCGTGCGGCTCAGGCTGACCCTGCTGTACGGGTCGCTGTTCTTCTTCGCCTGCGCGCTCCTGCTGCTGGTGACCTATCTCCTGATCAGCCAGATCTTCGTGGACGCCTTCGGGCTCGGGGGCATCCTGCGCACGCCGACCGGGCACGTGCTGAGCCTCGACCAGATTCGCGAGGACATCCTGCACCAGGTGGTCCGCCGGCTTCTGCTCGCACTGCTGGGGGTGGGGATCATGGCCGTGGTGCTCGGCTACTTCGTGGCGGACCGGGCGCTGGCCCCGCTGCAGAAGGTCACGACGGCGGCCCGCCGCCTGTCCGAGAGCACGCTGCACGAGCGGATCGCGCTGGAGGGACCCGACGACGAGATCAAGGAGCTGGCCGACACCTTCGACGCGATGCTCGTCCGGCTCAGTGAGGCCTTCGACTCACAGCGCCGGTTCGTCGCGAACGCCTCGCACGAGCTGCGCACTCCGCTGGCGATCAACCGGACTCTGCTCGAGGTGGCTCTGACCGACCCCGAGGTCTCACCGGACCTCGCGACGGTCGGCAGGACCCTGCTGGCGACCAACTCCCGGCACGAGCGCCTGATCGAGGGCCTGCTGCTGCTGGCGCGGACCGAACGCGAGCTGACCACCCGCACACCCGTCGACATCGCCGAGGTCGCCACGACGGTCCTGGACAACGCGCGCAAACGCCAGGACGTCTACACCGACGTGTCGCTGCAGACCGAGCTGACCTCGGCGACGACGGTCGGCGACCCGGTGCTGCTGGAGCACCTGGTCGCCAACCTGGTCGACAACGCGCTGAAGCACAACGAGGACGGCGGCGAGGTGTACGTGCGGACCGGCGAGCTCGACGGGTTCGCTGCGCTGCAGGTGGAGAACACCGGGCCGGTCGTGCCGGCCTACGAGGTGGAGCGGTTGTTCGAGCCGTTCCGCAGGCTGCACAACGACCGGATCGAGTCGGCCAAGGGCTCGGGTCTGGGCCTGTCGATCGTGCGGTCGGTGGTCAACGCCCACAGGGGCACCGTGATCGCCATGCCCCGCGCCGGCG
The DNA here is from genome assembly GCA_039928335.1 of Streptosporangiaceae bacterium. Taxonomy (GTDB): domain Bacteria; phylum Actinomycetota; class Actinomycetes; order Streptosporangiales; family Streptosporangiaceae; genus Actinocorallia. The sequence continues at coordinate 4,214 of JBDSTJ010000095.1, forward strand.
GCGGGCTCATCGTGACGGTCAGGCTGCCCCTGCAGGGTGCCTGATCAGCTCTGCTTGGTGAGGGTGCCGATCGCGAAGCCGTTGGAGCCGGCCTCGGCGTCGGCCCTGGTGTTGTAGCTCGACAGGTAGATGCTCTCGACGCCCTTGATGACCGCGGGCAGCAGCGTGTCGTAGACCAGCGTGGCGCACTTGTCCTTGGTGACGGAGCTGATGTTCTCCTGGTAGAGCGCCTTGTACCCGCTGGTGTTGCTGAGGGCGGTCATCGTCCCGGTGCAGTACAGGCCGACGGCGCTGTAGGTCACCGCGGCCTTGCTGGAGCCCGACTCGATGACGAGGTCGGCCTTGAAGCGCAGGATCTTGGGTTTGGTCTGGATGATCTCGCCCGACCAGGTCCCGGCGCAGTCGGAGCTGAAGGTGTTGTCGGTGAAGAACTTGCACTTCGGCGACACGAAGGTCGAGGACGGAGTCGGCACCGGGATCGAGGTGGTGAGCGGTGGTCTGAGCACCACCGGGTCCTTCGGGTCGTCCTTCTGGTTCACCACGACCAGCAGCACGACGAGCAGGACACCGATGAGAACCAGCGCACCGCAGCCGATCGCCGCGATGAGCGGGCCGTTGGCCCGGCTCGGGGGCGGCTGCTGAGGGTAGAAGGGTTGCGGGTTTCCGTAAGGCGGCTGACCGCCGCTCGGTGGCTGATACACGTGCTGTCCCGTCTACTTCTTGAGAGTGCCGATGGCGTTGTAGGTCCCGGACTTGTCCAGGTTGGCGGTGGCCTCATCGGAGAAGGTGGTGAGGTACATCGAGTTTCCGTCGGAGGCGGGGAACAGGACGTCGTACCCGAAACTGTCGCAGGTGGCACCCTGCCTGTCGGTGATCTCCTCCTTGGCCACCGTCTTGAAGTTCGCGTTCGTGGTGTGGTGGAGATAGGTGATCTTTCCGCTGCAGGACCAGGTGCCGTTGGCGTCGCCGGGGACGTTCTCGTACCTGATCCTGCCGGTGCCCTCGCCGGAGGCGATCGTGACGGTGACCTTGTAGGAGCCCGAGGTGGGCCGCCGCTGGGTGGCCTGGCCGGACCAGGTGCCGGCGTACTCCTCGGCGAAGGTGCCGCCGGGCTTGGTGGTCACCTTGTCCTTGTCGTCGTCCTTGCCGATCGCGACCAGCACGATGACGAGCAGCAGAGCCAGCACGACCACCACGGCGCAGCCGATGGCCGCGATGGCCGGGCCGTTGGTGCCGCGCCGCGGTGCCTGCGGCGGCGGCGGGTACTGGCCCTGGAACGGGGGCGGCGTCCCGGCTCCGCCGTGGAACGGCGGCGGGGTGCCGCCGAGCTGGAACGGCGGCGGAGTGCCGCCGCCCTGCCAGGGCGGCGGGGTCTGCTGGAACGGCGGAGGAGCCTGCTGCTGCTGTGGCGGCTGCCAGACCGGCGCGGCACCCATGTTCATCGGGGGCGGCGTCGATGGGCCCTGACGGGGCTGCTGCGGCGGTGCGCCCTGCGGGTTGTAGGGCGGCGGGGCCTGCTGCTGGTGGTACGACGGAGGCGGTGGCTGCTGGTTGTAGGAAGACTGGTTGTAGGAAGACTGGGGGGAGGCGAACGGTGCGGGAGTGGGGCTGCGCGGCTGTACCGGCGGCGGAGCCGGGAGCTGGGCGGCGATCCTGGTGCCCTGCTCCAGCAGGTCGTCCTGGGCCGGTCTGGCGCTGTTGAGGGCGACGCCCGCGTTGCCGAGCATCTCGGCGAGGAGCTCGGGGGCGGTCGGCCGGGCCGCGGCGTCCTTGGCCAGGCAGCGCCCGATGACGCTGCGCAGCGGCTCGCCGAGCGCCGACAGGTCGGGGTCGTCGTTGAGGATCCGGTTGATGATGACCGGCAGGGTCTCGGCCTCGAACGGGGACTGGCCGGTCGCGGCGAACACCATGGTCGCCCCGAAGGCGAAGATGTCGACGGCGGGCTGCAGCGGGGCGCCGGTCAGCTGCTCGGGGGCGAGGTAGCCGGGGGTGCCGACGACCATGCCGGTCGCGGTGACGGCGCTCTCCTGGGAGTTGACCGTCCGGGCGATCCCGAAGTCCACGACCCGGGGCCCGTCGGCGGCCAGCAGCACGTTGTTGGGCTTGAAGTCGCGGTGCACGATCCCGACCTCGTGGATGGCCGTCAGCGCGACGACCATGCCCATCGCGAGCCGGTCGAGTTCGGCCTGCGGGCGCGGGCCCTGCTGGGCGACGAGTTCGTGCAGGGAAGGCCCGTCGATGTACTCGCTCACCACATAGGGCTTGTCGCCGTCGACCTCGGCCTCGATCACCCGGGCCGTGCAGAACGGCTCGACCTTCTTGGCGGCGGCGACCTCGCGCACGAACCGGGCGCGGGCCTGCGGGTCGGCGTTCATCTGGGAGTGCAGCAACTTGATCGCCACGTGTTCGCCGTCCGGCGTCCTGCCCATGAAGACGGCGCCCTGGCCACCGGCGCCGAGGCGGCCCAGCACTTCGTAGGAACCGCCCGAGGGCGAGCGCAGAACCGTCGGGTCACCTGGCTCCAGCGGAGCGTATTTCGGCATGTGACCCTCCAAGGTCTGTTCGCGTCGAGGCAGAGCTGGCTCGACGCCCGACGGACATGATTCACGAGCGTGTCCGGCGGGCACAATATCGCGTTAGGTCTGACGTTTCCGGAGGCTGACCGGTTCTCACCATGTTTGTAGCGGTCTGCGGAGCGCCTGGCCAGTGACCCTGGTCCCGTCCACTGGATCAGATGACGCTGAGTGGCACTCGGTTCGCCACAGATCTCTCACTCCTGCGCCGGTTTTTGTCGCGGATAGCCGCGTCGGGGCACGCGAATGGTCCTCCGCCGGGTATGATCCCGGCCGCGGCTGCGCTCCCTTCCGGCTCTTCCAGGGGGCGCAAACCGCTTTCTGGGCTTAGTTTTGGGGCTCTTTTGGGGCTTTTGGGCCTGGAGTGTGATGGGCCGCACAAAGGTGCGCCGAGATGTGGAAGTGATCCGCGTCACCGGGTGCGGCCCATCGCACCGCGTGTGGTTCAGGTCACAGCCAGTGACAGAATTTCCGGCCCGCTTCGGGCACAAGAACGGCCCCCCGAGCGTTACATCCGCGCGACGGGGTGCAGATATATGGACAAGGGGGATGGGAGACATGGCTACCGACTACGACAGCCCACGCAAGACAGATGACGACCTGTCCGAGGACAGCCTGCAGGAGCTGCAGGCACGCCGGACCGACAAGTCGACGGGAATCATCGACGAGGACCTGGACGCCGGCGAAGTCGCCGAGCTGCCCGGCGCCGACCTGTCCAACGAGGAGCTGACCTTCAAGGTCATCCCTCGTCAGGCCGACGAGTTCACCTGCAGCAGCTGCTTCCTGGTCCACCACCGCAGTCAGCTCGCCAAGGAGAAGAACGGCGAGCCGGTCTGCACCGAATGCGCTGCCTGAGCTGATGGGCGGCGAAGAGAAGGCAGAGGGCCGGGAGGTCGACCGGGAGATCGGCGACCTCATCGGCAGGCTCTCCGGCGAAGAGGACCTGGACCGTGAGACCCGCGGCCGGCTGCTCGGCCGGCTCGCGCGCCTGTTGGCCGCGAGCGGCAGGCAGGCCGGTGTCAGAGGTCTCGCGGGCGGCCGCTGGCTGGCCGACGTCCTCATGGACGTCGCGCCCCGGATCCCGATCCGGGATCTGGAGACGCTGCGACAGCACCACCCCGGCATGTCGATGGAACTGATCGGCGACGAGCTGGTCCGGAACGCCGTCAACGCGACCACGGCGGTGGGCGCACTCGGCGGCGCGCTCGCCGCCGTGGAGTTCGCCGCGCCTCCGCTGCTGCTGACAGCGCCGGCGCAGGTGGTGGCGGAGACCCTGGTCGTCGCCTCCATCGAGGTCAAGATGATCGCGGAACTGCACGAGCTGCACGGCATCCAGGTACAGGGCAGCCTGGGTCAGCGGACCGTGGTGTACCTCACGTCGTGGGCCAAGCAGCGCGGGGTGAATCCGCTGGAGGGCGGACCGCTCAGCGCGACCATGGGCGCGGCGGCCAAGGCGGCGCTGCGCAAGCGGCTGCTCAAGACGACCGGACGCCACCTGGCGACGCTCGGGCCGTTCCTCACCGGGGCGGTCGCCGGCGGCTCGCTCAACCGGGCCGCCACCAAGAAGCTCAGCTCCGTGATCCGCGAGGACCTGCGTCGGCACACTCCCCCGCCCCAACGGCTGAACCCGCCCCTGGGTCCGGCACTGCCGCCCCCCGGCCCGCCGCCGGGAGGCTAACCGAACGTCAGCTCGGGGGCGACGCCGTCCCGGCCGGTGAGCCACAGCCCGAGCGCCTCACGGGTGCCGCGGACCTCGGGGGAGCCGCGGCGGCCGACCGGCCGGCCGCCGTCGGTCGGGACCAGGCGGTGCCGGAGCGAGCGGCGGTTGAGCCACACGCTCAGGTGCAGCCCCTCCCGGAAGATCGCGGTGGCCACCGGATCGGGGACCTCCCGGGCCCGGCCGAGGCCGCGCAGCACGTCCTGGTGGTGCACGCCCAGGTCGCCCAGGAGAAGTGGTGCGGCGATCCGGCTCGTGGCCGACGGATGGCCGGCCCACTGGGCCGCCCACTCCATCAGCCGTTCGCGCGGCAGCCGGCCGATCCGGGCGGCGGTGGCGTCATTGGCCGCGTTGATCCGTGAACCCGCCCTGAGCGGGTTGCCCAGCAGGACGCCCCGGTAGGTGCCGAGGAAGTAGTCGAGGCCGATGAGGTGACCGAGCACCTCACGCGGGGTCCAGCCGGCGCAGAGCGTCGGCCCGGCGGCGAACTCCTCGTCGCTGAGGGAGTCGAGGGTGGCGATCAGGCGGTGCCGTTCGGCGCGCAGCTCGGAGATCATGGGCAGTCCTTCCAGCAAGGCGTGATCTGCCACCCTACGACGTCAGTCCGAGAGCAGGTGCGCGGGGAGCGACCCGGTGCTGGACCGCCACTGCTTGGCCGCGGCGCGAGTGATCACCACGCGGGTGACCTCCATGCCGACGCCCATCAGCACAGCCCAGCCGATCGCCTCGGCGAGCGACACGTCGGGGGACTCCGGGTTGATCGGAGGCTCCTTGCCGGTGCCCTTGCGCCAGGCGAAGGCGATGCTCTTGCGGGCCACGAAGCCGCCCGCCATGCCGGCGAGACCGGCGAACACCTTCCAGCCGATGTCCGGCTTCTGTGCCATCACGTCTCCTGTCCGAGGCTTCACTATGCACGACGCTACCGCGGCGCAGCCATGATCTTCCCGTGCCGCCGCCGATTAAGCACGCAGGCTCCGGCGAGGTCAATATCCTGGCCCCATGACTGATCAGACACGCAACCCGATCCCCGACAAGGTCTCCCTCGACGGCCTGGAGGAGAAGTGGGCCGTCGTCTGGGAACAGCAGGGCACCTACCGCTTCGACCGCGGCCGGCCGCGCGAGGACGTGTACGCCATCGACACCCCGCCGCCCACGGTCAGCGGCTCCCTGCACGTCGGCCACGTGTTCTCCTACACCCACACCGACACGATCGCCCGGTTCCAGCGGATGCGCGGCAAGACCGTGTTCTACCCGATGGGCTGGGACGACAACGGGCTGCCCACCGAGCGCCGGGTCCAGAACTTCTTCGGCGTCCGGTGCGAGCCGACCCTCCCCTACGACCCGGACTTCGAACCGCCGGCCAAGCCCGACCCCAAACGCCAGGTCGCGATCTCCCGGGGCAACTTCATCGAGCTGTGCGAGCGGCTCACGGCCGTGGACGAGAAGGCCTTTGAGGACATGTGGCGCACGGTCGGGCTGTCGGTCGACTGGAACCACCTGTACTCCACGATCGGCATCCGCGCCCGCGTCGCCTCCCAGCGCGCGTTCCTGCGCAACCTCGCCCGCGGCGAGGCCTACCTGGCCGAGGCCCCCGTCCTCTGGGACGTCGACTACACCTGCGCCGTCGCGCAGGCCGAGCTCGAGGACCGCGAGCTCCCGGGCGCCTACCACCGCATCCCGTTCCGGCGCACCGCCGGCGGCGACCCGGTCTTCATCGAGACCACCCGGCCCGAGCTGATCGCGGCGTGCGTCGCGCTCGTCGCCCACCCCGACGACGAGCGCTACCAGCCGCTGTTCGGCACCACCGTCCGCACCCCGC
>JBDSTJ010000096.1:0-4089 GCA_039928335.1 Streptosporangiaceae bacterium
GGGCTCTGCGCGGGACGCAGCCACTTCTTCTGCTTGGCCGAGTAGTACTCGACGTCCGGCGAGATCTCCTTGGACAGGGTCGCGGAGTTGCCGCCCGCGGCGAACACGTCGCCGTTGCCGAGCTGGGTCGCCGAGGCGTACCAGTGCCCGTCCTTCATCTTGCTGGTGATCTTCTCGTACCTGTTCGTCGACGGGTTGAACAGGTAGGAGGCGTTGAGGCCGCGGAATCCGGTGTTGGGGATCTCCGCCTGCTTCTGGTCGTAGGTCGGGTAGGTCAGCGTGCCGCCGACCACCAGGACCTTGCCGTCGGACAGTTGCACGTGTCCGGCGCAGAACAGGTCGACCGGGGTGTACACCTTCTTGAAGGTGTTCTTCACCGGGTCGAACACGTAGGTCTTGAACGTGCCCTTGTTGAAGGCCTTGAAGTTGGCGGCGTTGCTGCCGGAACCGGCGATCAGCAGGACCTTGCCGTTGCGCAGCAGCACGCTGTGGATGGCGCGTTCCGGGGTGTTGATCGACCGGACGGCCCAGCGGCCCTTGGCGCAGCCGGTGCCGTCGGTGCAGGTGCCCTGGCCGGTGTTGGGGCCGTTGTAGGCCCGGTAGTCGTCGGTCACCAGCGTGCCCGCGCCGAACTGGCTGATCCCCCAGCGGATCGCGGTGGTGCCCTCGGGGACCACGTTGGTCCGGTAGGTGACCTTGCGGAAGGTCCTGCTGACCGGGATGTACGGCGAGGTGTCCCAGCGCACCCAGCCCTTGGCGGAGTCCTTGCGGAACAGCACGAACGCGGCCTTGCCGGTGTTCTTGTAGGTGACGCCGAGCGAGAACCGCTTGCCCGGCTTCGCCTTGACCGCGCACTTGGGGGTCTGGACGGCGGCGCGCTCGGCGTTGCCGCCGCCCCTGACCGTCGCCTGGAAGGCCTTCTTGCCGTGCGAGCCGCGGGCCCACGTGAACTTCGCCGATCCGCCGCCGGCCTTGAACGTCGTCCAGCAGGTGGTGCCCTTCTCAAAGCCCGGGTTGGCGACCAGGTTGGTCGCCGCCACCGCCGACGGCACCGCGCCGGGAATCACCGCCGCCGCAGCCAGGGCCGTCCCGAACAGGACGATCGGCACTCGGCGTCTGCTGAACTTCATCTGGTACTCCAGGGGGTGGTCAGGGAGGCATCGGTCACTTGTCGCACGCGATGCCGTTCTTGTCGGGGTCCAGACCCTGCCGGTCCGTCCCCTTCACCGGGATGTTCGTGAAGCCGTGGGCGACCAGCCACGCGCACTTGGCCTGCATCGAGCCGTGGCTGCCCTGCGGGAAGGCCCAGGGCACGCACAGCGGGACCACTCCGTAGTTGTGGTCGCAGCCGTCGGCGTACTGCGGGACCGTCTCGACCTTCGGGGCCTGCCCGCCGGGGGTGGCCGTGAGCTCGGGCACATCGGTGTTCTGCGGCGTGGCGGTCGGCGCCTCGCTCGGCACCGTGTCGGGCACCTCGGGCAGGTCCTCGGAGGTTCCGGACGGTCCGGCGGCCGCCACGGGCCTGCCGGAATCCCCGTCGCGGAGCATGACGACGCTCCCTGCCACGAGCAGCGCTGCCGCTACCGCGACGACGAGGACCAGCCACTTCATCAAGAACTCCGGGGGGCCGAGGGGGGATAGATGGTAACAATCTATGAATAGCGTCAGATGTGGGACGCCCGAGTTGCGGCGAAAGTTGGTAACAAAAAGGTCTCAAGTGGTGTGGGTGGCTCAGTGGAAGAGCTCCGCCAGCGGAACCGTGACCAGGGCGGGTTCCGGCCTCCGCACCGCCGGCCCGCTTCCGGGCATGCGGAAGACCCAGCGCTTGTAGGCCCAGTAACGGAACATCGTCGCGAAGCCGGTGCCGACGACCAGGGCCGCGTTGTCCGGCACCACCCCGCTCAGGTGCAGTACGTAGTTGGTGAAGCCCAGGAAGAACTGGGTGATGATCAACCCGATCCCGTTGAGCAGGAAGAACAGGACGTACTCACGGCCCATCCCGCTGTTGTCGCGGTGCCGGAAGGTCCAGAACCGGTTCGCGAAGTAGGCGAACGTCGCGGCGATGACGGTGGCGATGCCGTTGGCGGTCAGCGGGCCCAGTTCGAGGCCGTGCCGGAAGAAGTTGAACAGACCGAAGTTGATCACGAAGGCGATCGCGCCGACGCTGCCGAACTTGGCCAGCTCGCGGGCGAGCCGGCGCAGGCGTCTGTAGAGGGTCACGGGTGGGGCCGACCAATCGGTTCGGGGAGTGCCGCACGGAAGCCGAGGCCGGAGCCGCCGACCCGGACCGGACCTCCCTCATACGGCAGGAACAGGGCCTCGCCCGGCCGCAGGATCTCCGTCCGGGAGCCCCGGCCGATCTCCAGGGAGCCGTCGAGGCAGAGGATCGCGCCCGGACCGGGATCAGTGATCTCCAACCGGGGGGCTGGCCGGAGCCGGGTGAGCTGGAACTGCGTCGCCGGGGCGGGGAACAGGTCCTCGCCGTTGGGCAGCCGGACGGGCTCGACCGTCTCGGGGCGGGCCGGGGCGAAGCTGGTGACCTCGAGGAGTTCGTCGAGGTCGATGTGCTTGGGTGTCAGCCCGCCGCGCAGCACGTTGTCGGAACTGGCCATGATCTCCACACCGGTGCCGTGCAGGTAGGCGTGGATCGTGCGGGGCCGGGCGTACAGCGCCTGGCCGGGCGCCAGGACCACCCGGTTGAGCAGCAGCGCGACGATGACGCCGGGATCGTCGGGGTAGGCGTCGGCCAGCCGGAGCGTCCAGTCCTCGCCCGCGGGCCGCACCTCCTCCACCAGGGCCCCGCGGTCCTCGCGCGGCCACCGCGACAGCAGCGACACCGCAGCGCGGTGCCCGCCCTGCAGCAGCGCGTCGGCGACCCGGGTCAACCGTTCGCCCTGCAGGTCCTTGGCGGCGTCGAGGGGGTCGCGGAAGCCGCAGAGCGCCTCAAACGGCGTCACCGCGTAGATCAGCTCGGGCTTGGCACAGTCGTCGTGGTAGCTGCGCGCGGGGTCGCCCGCAGCCAGGCCCGCCTCCCGGGCGAAGCCACGGACGGCCTGGTCGGCGTCGGGATGCACCTGGATCGAGAGCGGCCGGCCGACCGCGAGGATCTTGAGCAGGAACGGCAGCCGGTCCAGGCCGGGGCCCAGCAACCTGGCCGGCTCGGCGGCGATCGCCTCGCCCAGCGAGCCCGCCCCGGGGATGTGTGAGGGCGCGCTCGGGTGGGCCCCGACCCAGAGTTCGGCCTCGGGTCCCGCACTCGGCACCGGCCGGCCCTGAAGCTCGGCCAGAACCGTGCGCGAACCCCACGCGTAGCTCTGGATCGAATTCTGCAGACGATACAGCTCACTCATCTCAGCCCCCACTGAACCTGAATATCAGCTCACTTGCGACCGAACGGGTATTTTTTGACGTACGTCTTGAAAGTCTTCAGTGAAGACTTGGAGTTCTCGATCCGCCAGTCGTCCTCGGCCCCGGCGCCGGTCTTGTTGATGTTGAACCAGCTCAGGCCGATGAGGTACTTGCGCTGGGCGATCGTGGTCAGCAGGTTCCTGATGTCGGCGTTGCGGTACTTGCCGCGGCGGGCAGCGACCTCCGACAGCAGGATCTGCTTCTTGGTGAACTTGCGGATCTCCGTGATCGTCGGGTCGAAGATCGCCTTGAAGTTCTCCGGGCCCTTCTTGTGCCGGTAGTACCCGATCACGCCGACCCAGTCGACGTAGGCCGCACCCGGCCAGTACGGCTTGAGCCGCACCTTGGGCATCGGGCCGATCGTGTTGGGGCTCCACAGCCAGATCACGTTGGTCGCGCCCTGCTGGACGAAGACGTCGTGCACGTGCCGCCAGGCCCGCACGAACTGGGCGGCCTGGGTGGCGCTCGGGTTGCCGTTCGGCCGGCCCCAGGAGTACCAGTAGCCGTTCATCTCGTGCGCGAAGCTCATCGTGATCGGCACGTTGGCCCGGCGGACGCCCCGGGCGAACTCGGCAAGGTAGGCGTCGTGCGCGCCGCTGCCGATGCTCGCCAGGCTGACACCGTGCGGCTCCCACTCGATCTGCGGGATCACCCTGGCCTTCCAGGCGCTCTTGGCCCAGG
>JBDSTJ010000097.1:0-10464 GCA_039928335.1 Streptosporangiaceae bacterium
CCTCCAAGCGCCGGGGCGAGGTCGCCGCGGCCCTCGACGACGAGCGGCTCGCCGACATCCTCGAGGAACTGCCCGAGGACGACCAGGTCGAGATTCTCGGCAACCTCGCGGCCGACCGGGCAGCCGACGTGCTCGAGGCGATGGGCCCCGACGACGCGGCCGACCTGCTCGGCGAACTCCCGGCAGAACAGCGCGAGGAACTGCTGCGGTTGATGGAGCCGGACGAGGCCGAGCCGGTCCGGCGGCTGCTGCGGTATGCCGACAACACCGCGGGCGGCCTGATGACGACCGAGCCGGTGATCCTGCAGCCGGACGCCACCGTCGCCGAGGCGCTCGCCCAGATCCGGGTCTCGGACCTGAACCCGGCGCTGGCCGCGCAGGTCTACGTGTGCCGGCCGCCGACCGAGACGCCCACCGGACGTTATTTGGGCACGGTCCACTTCCAGCGGCTGCTGCGTGATCCGCCGTCGACGCTGGTCGGCGGGATCGTGGATCGGGCGCTGTCGCCGCTGCGGCCGTCGATGTCGCTGGAGACCGTGGCGGGGCACCTCGCGACGTACAACCTGGTGTCGGCGGCGGTCGTGGACGAGGACGGGCACATGCTCGGCGCGATCACCATCGACGACGTGCTCGACCACCTGCTGCCGGAGGACTGGCGGGAGTCGGTGCTGGACCTCGAGGACGAAGACCCCGAGGCCGAGGCGCTCCGGAGCATCCCGTGAAGACCCCCCGGCTGGACCAGCCCCGGGAGATCCGGCGGACGCTGCTGCCGCGCCCGCACTACGACCCCGAATCGTTCGGGATCATCTCCGAACAGATCGCCCGGTTCCTGGGCACGGCACGGTTCCTCGTCTACATGACGGGGTTCATCACCGTCTGGATCCTGTGGAACGCCTTCGCGCCGAGCGGGCTGAAGTTCGACCCCTACCCGTTCATCTTCCTGACGTTCATGCTGTCGCTCCAGGCGTCCTACGCCGCCCCGCTGATCCTGCTCGCGCAGAACCGGCAGGACGACCGGGACCGGGTGCAGTACGAGGGCGACCGGGCGCAGAACGAGCGGAGCATCGCCGACACCGAGTACCTGAGCCGGGAGATCGCCGGGCTGCGGCTGGCGCTCAACGAGGTCGCCACCCGGGACTTCCTCAGGTCGGAGCTCCAGCAACTGGTCAAGGAGCTGGAGGAGCGCAACCCCAGGTTCGACGGAGGCTAGGGGCGTCCGGTCAGGCCGTGAGGGCCTCGGGTTCGTCGGTGAGGCGGGCCAGGGTCGTGCCGAGCAGGCCCAGTTCCTCGCGGCCCAGGCGGCCCAGGAGGTGCTCGCGCACGCCCCGCTGGTGGGTGGGGGTGGCCTCCCGCAGCCGGAGCCCGCCCCGTTTGGTGATCACGGCGAACAGGCCCCGGGCGTCGCTGGCGCAGGACTCCCGGCGGACCAGGCCGTCGCGCTGGAGACGATCGACGAGGCGGGTCAGGCCGCTGCGCGACAGCAGCACCCGGTCCGCGAGGTCGTTCATCCGCAGCCGACCGTCCGGCTGTTCCGCGAGGTTCTGGAGCACGTCATAGGAGCCGAGTGCCAGGTCGTGGCCGGCGAGCAGTTCGTTGTGCAGATGTCTTGAGATCTGGACCTGGGCGCGGAGAAGCACCTTCCAGACCGCCAGCTCCTCGGGCGAGATCGTCGCCGACGGGAGCGATGTCACTTCAGTCACCCGACGATCGTAAAACTTGGCACCGGCTGGATCGATCGTCTCCCGATGACGTTTCCAGCACATTCCGCACCCGCATGTGATCCTGCTTGCCCTGCCCGGTGTACATACGCGGTGCCGGGATTCCATACCATGGGGGGATGGCCCTCCCTATTACGACCGAGCAGGTTTCCGCGGCTCTCGCCACGGTCATCGACCCGGAGATCCGGCGTCCGATCACCGACCTCGACATGGTCAAGAGCATCGACATCGCCGACGACGGTTCGGTGGCGGTCGGGATCTTCCTGACGGTCGCGGGCTGCCCCATGCGCGACAAGATCACCAAGGACGTGACGGACGCGGTCACGAAGGTCGGCGCCACCGCCGTCCGGGTCGAGCTCGACGTGATGAGCGACGAGCAGCGCAAGGACCTGCAGACCAAGCTGCGCGGCGGCGAGCCCGCCAAGGAGATCCCCTTCGCCAAGGCCAATTCGCTGACCAAGGTCTATGCGGTGGCCAGCGGCAAGGGCGGGGTCGGCAAGTCCTCGATCACGGTGAACCTGGCGGCGTCCTTCGCCGCGATGGGCCGCAAGGTGGGCGTCGTGGACGCCGACATCTACGGCCACTCCATCCCGCGCATGCTCGGCGTCACCGGCAAGCCCACCAAGGTCGAGGACATGATCATGCCGCCGTCGGCGCATGACGTGAAGGTGATCTCGGTCGGCATGTTCACCCCCGGCAACCAGCCGGTGGTCTGGCGCGGCCCGATGCTGCACCGCGCGCTGCAGCAGTTCCTCGCCGACGTCTACTGGGGAGACCTCGACATCCTCCTGATGGACCTGCCGCCCGGCACCGGCGACATCGCGATCTCGGTGGCGCAGCTCCTTCCCAACGCCGAGATCCTGGTGGTCACCACCCCGCAGCAGGCCGCCGCCGAGGTGGCCGAGCGGGCCGGGGCGATCGCCGCGCAGACCCACCAGCAGGTCGCCGGCGTGATCGAGAACATGTCCTACCTCGTCTGTGACCACTGCAACGAGCGCAACGAGATCTTCGGCTCTGGCGGCGGCCAGACCGTGGCCGACGAGCTGACGAAGACCCTCGGCGCCAGGGTCCCGCTGCTGGGCCAGGTCCCGATCGACGTCCGGCTGCGCGAGGGCGGCGACGTCGGCACCCCGCTGGTCCTCAGCGACCCCGACGCGGTGGCCGCCAAGGAGCTCCAGCGCATCGCTGAGACCCTCGCAGGGCGCACCCGGGGCCTCCTGGGCCGCCCGCTCAGCGTCACCCCGGTCAAGCACTGACACGAGCACTGGCACAGGGCCGCACAGAGCCCGGACCCCGCGGGGCGTCCGGGCTCTGGTCGTAGGTACTGGACCGAGGTACGGTCAGGTGGACTCGAGGTCGAACGGGGGGCGTTCGTCAAGGGCCAGGGCCGGCGGCTTGGTGAAGGCGGCCGCCCCGCTCCGGTCGTCGTCCTTGAGCCCGAACGGGTCGTCGCTGTCGTCGAACAGGTGCTTCTTGACGAAGTTCTTGGGATTGAGGTCCGCGGGGTCGAAGTTGGAGAACTCCGGGCCGAGGCCCTCCTTGAGGTCCGCCTGGGCGTTGGTCGCCATCTGGCGGAGCTGGCGGATGGTGCGACCGGCCTGCTGGGCGACCTGGGGCAGCTTGTCCCCGAAGATCACCAGGGCCAGCACGACGAGGACTGCCGCCTCGCCGAATCCGACGTCGAACACTGCTCCTCCAGAAACAAGGGGACGAACCTCAGCGGCTCGTCCCCCAGGGTATCCGCGAACCTGTCAGGACTTGCCCGCGCCCAATGTCACGTCGACGGTCTGTTCCTGCCCACCCCGCTTGAAGCTGACCTTGATCTTGTCACCGGGGTTGTGCGAGGTGACGACGAGCAGCAGGTCCTCGGGGATGTTGAGCGGCTTGCCGTCGGCGCTGGTGATCACGTCTCCGGGCTTGAGACCGGCCTTCTCAGCCGGGCCGCCCTTGGTCAGCGGTGCCGCGCCGGTCGTCGCGATCTTGACACCCTCACCCTGGTAGCGGGTGTCCATGCTGATCCCGATGACCGTCTTGGTGACGGCCTGACCGGAGATCAGGTTGGTGGCCACGCTCTGCACCCGGTTGATCGGCAGGGCGAAGCCCAGGCCGATGCTGCCGCTCTCCTGGCCGCTGCCGCCGCCGAGGCTGGCGATCGCGGTGTTCATACCGATCACCTTGCCGGTGGTGGCGTCGATCAGCGGGCCGCCGGAGTTGCCGGGGTTGATGGCCGCGTCGGTCTGCAGCGCGACGATCACATGGCTGTCGGTGCCGTTCTCGTCGCGGGTGGGGACCACCCGGTTGAGCGCGCTGATGATGCCGGTGGTCACCGAGCCCTGCAGGCCCAGCGGTGAACCGACGGCGATGACCGGGTCGCCCTGGGCGAGGTCGTCGGAGTTGCCCAGCTCGAGCGGCGGCAGGTTGTGCGTGGTCTCCGGCTTGATCACCGCGACGTCGTTCGACGGCGAGGTGCCCTTGACCGTCGCGCTGCTCTCCTTGCCGTCACTGAAGACGATCTTGAGGGTGCCGGCGGTGCCGAGACCCGCCACGACGTGGTTGTTGGTGATGATGTAGCCGTTCTGGACGATGAAGCCCGTCCCGGTGCCGCCCTCGCCGTTGCCCAGGTCGACCTTGACCGTGACCACGCTCGGCAGCACCTGCTGCGCCACGCCCGCGACCGACTTGGGATCGCGGACCTTGGCCACCTGCTTGTCGTTGTCGTCCTTGAGCGACACCGTGGACGGCGACGAGGAGTCGTCGGTGACCAGCACCGCGATGCCCGCACCGACCGCGCCGGCGATCAGCGCGATCACCAGGGCGATGATCGCGAAAGCGCCGAGGCCGACCCCGGACCGCGAGGACGAGGCGGGCGGCGGCGGGACCGGAGCCCAGTTCGGCGGGGGCGCCCCCGGACCCGGCGGCCCCATCTGGGGTGGCTGGAACGGCGGCGGAGGCCCCTGCGGCGGCCTCGTACCGGGCCAGAACGCGCCCGGCGCCGCCGGGGCGAAACCGGGGCGCTGCTGCTCGTGGTAACCCTGCTGTTGTTGCTGCTGCTGCTGTTGTTGTTGCTCGCCGTAGCCGGGCTGGTACGGCGGCGGCGCGTCCTGGTAGAGCGGCGTGCTCTCCTGGTACGGCGGGGGAGGCGGCTGCTCGATCCCGTCGAGACTGGTCGGCGGCGGCGCGCCGGCCCCGGGCCGCTTCACCAGAAGCTGGTCGCCGCCCGGACCGTCCGGCCGGGCGAATCCATGCTGCTTCTCGGCGACGTTCTCTTCCGCGGCGTCGTCCGAACCGCGGGTCTCCTCCGTCATTCCCCACCCCTCAGGCGATGCATGCATGCAGCGTTCACGGGCTACATCGTGGTCGGTGAACCGTGTGACGAGCGTAAGAACCCTAAGCCGTACCGACCAGAAGCGCCAAAGCCAGGGGTCAGTGGGCCTTCCGCGGGAGCTTCGCGTCGTTCTGCAGCTGAACGTTCATCTGAGCATACGACGGGGGCGAGCTCGGCAGCCGCGGCCCGTCGCCGCTCACCACCAGTGAGGCCGTGCCCGCGCCGAGCGCGGCGAGCGTCGCAGCCCCCGCCACCAGATAACGGGCGCTGGAGATGCGCCTGCGACCGCGGCCCGGGGAGTACCTGGCCGGCGGCCGGTTGTCGGCCGGGCGGCGGACCTGGTGCGTCTGGTGGGCCTGCTGCGCCCCGGCCCGTGCCGGCGACATCGCGGGCACGGCCTGGACGGGCGCCACGGCCTCCCCCATGCCGTACAGGCGGGACATCAGGTCCGTGGCGGCCGGGAACTCGTTGAGCGAGCTCAGCCGCCGCTTGAGCGCCCGCATCGTGTCGGCCTCGTGACGGCAGCCCACGCAGGAGGCCAGGTGCGCCAGCGCCCGGTCCCGTTCGTCATGGCCGAGTTCCCCGTCGACCAGCGCCGTCAGGCGCTCCCCCAGGCAGGTCATACGATCCCTTTCACAGACGTTTGCGGAGCCCGATGGGCGAGAGCGGCACGCAGCTGTGACCGCCCCCGGTGGATCCGGCTGCGCACCGTACCGAGCTTGACCCCGAGGGTCGCCGAGATCTCCTCATACGACAGGCCCTCGATGTCGCAGAGCACCACGGCGGCGCGGTAGTCGGGTGCCAGCGCGTCGAGCGCGGCCTGCACATCCCCGTCGAAGTTGGTGTCCTCGTAGATCTGCGCGGGGGTCTTCTCCCGGCCGGGCAGTTTGTCGGCGGCGTCCTCGGCAAGCGGGTCGAACCGGATCCGCTGCTTGCGCCGGGCCCCGTCCAGGAACAGGTTGGTGGTGATCCGGTGCAGCCAGCCCTCGAACGTGCCGGGCGTGTAGTTGGCCAGCGACCGGAACACCCGCACGAAAACCTCCTGAGTGAGGTCCTCAGCGTCGTGCTGGTTGCCGGTCAACCGGTAGGCGAGCCGGTAGACACGGGCAGAGTGGTCCCGGACGACCTGATCCCACGAAGGCGGAGACCAATCGGCCGCAGGAGCGTTCTCGCGGCCTACCGCCGCGACCACTCGTCCCCGATACGGGACCGCTGAGACAGCCATGAGGGCTCAGATCACCTTTCCTGACGTAGGGATGTCTTTGAGAACGCGACCGAACGCGCGATCGTTCCCATCCGGCGCTATCGTTTTGCCATCGTCGACGTGCATGTCATGCAGGGAAAACCAGGAGGCGGCCATCAACGAGGTCCAGGCCTACGTGGAGGAGTTCCTCCCCGAGGACGAGGCGCTACGCGAGGCGCGCAAACTCGGCCTGGAGGTCGGGGCCGTCCCGATCGGGCCGGCCGGCGGGTCCGCGCTCCGGTTCATCGCATCCCTGATCAACGCCAGGACGGTCGTGGAGATCGGGTCCGGCTGTGGGGTGTCGGGGATCTGGCTGTTGCGCGGGATGCATCCCAACGGCGTGCTGACGAGCGTGGACGTGGAGCCGGAGAACCAGCGGCTGGCCAAACTCGCCTACACCGACGCGGGTTTCAGCGCCGGGCGCACCCGGATGATCACGGGGCGGGCCCTGGACGTGCTGCCGCGGCTGACCGACGGGGCCTATGACCTGGTCTTCTGCGACGCGGTCAAGCGGGAGTACCCCGACTATCTGACCGCCGCGCTCCGGCTGCTGCGACCAGGCGGGGTGGTGGCGTTCGACAACGTGCTGTGGGGCGGGCGGATCGCCGACCCCGACGTCCGGGACCTCGACACGGTCGCGCTGCGGCAGGTCGCCCTGGACGTGGCCGAGAACGAGGACCTGATCCCGCTGCTGCTGCCCGTCGGTGACGGCCTGCTCCTGGCCCAGAAGCGTGGCTGAGACCAAGGTAGGGCTGCGGCCGTCGTTCAGCGGCTCCGGCCAGGCGCTGGGCGGCGCGACGCTCGTGCTGTGCTCGGCGATGTTCGTCTACGGCGGAGCCCAGGACGCGGCCAGCGTCGGCGGCGTCGTCTTCCTCACCCTCGGCGTGATCGGCGTACTCGGCTTCGGCACCGTCCTGGCCGTGACCCTCGGGCACCTGCTGGGCCGCCGCCCGCTGCTGATCCTCACCGACACCGGCGTGCAGATCCCCGCCAAGTGGCCGCTTCCGCGCTCCCGTGACCGCTCGCTGCCCTGGGAGGAGATCGACTCGGCCTGCGCCTGGAGTCTCGGTGTCCCCACCGGCAAGGGCCTCCAGCACCAGCTGGCGTTCCTGCCCAAGCGGGGGACCCCCGAGGCCGCCCACACCTCCGGCGCGGAGATCCTCCAGGTCAAGACCAGCGGCCTTGCGGGCGTCGCCGTGCTCCGCTGGTCCGTACCGATCCTGCCCGGCTGGACCGCCAAACCCGACGCGGTCCTCGCCGAGGTCCGCAAGCGCGTCCCCTATGAGGACCGCCGCATCGGCCTGCCCAAGAAGCGGATCATCGTCCGCAAGCGCCCCAAGGCCCCTGAGCCCGGCTAGGACCGCATGAGCGGCTCGGGTGACGCCGATGGTGAACCCCGGTAGGCGATCACTTCTGGAGGGCCTGGAGCCAGTTGATCAGGAGGCGGACGCCGTAGCCGGTGGAGCCTTCGGGACCGCGGGCGGGACCGGCGACGTCGAGGTGGGCCCAGGTGCGGTCGCCCACGAACCGCTGGAGGAACAGGGCGGCCATGATGGAGCCGCCGCCGAATCCCCGCTGCTCGATGTTGGCGACGTCGGCGACCTTGGACTCGATGGCGACCCGGTAGTCCTCGACCAGCGGGAGGCGCCACAGGAGCTCGTCGCTCTGCTCGCCGGAGCGGGTGAGGGCGGCGGCGAGGGCGTCGTCGGGGGTGAACAGGGCCCCGTGGCGGAGCCCCAGAGCCACCTTGGCGGCCCCGGTGAGCGTGGCTATGTCCACGATCATGTCCGGGTCCAGGGTGGCGTCAGCGTAGGCCAGGGCGTCCGCCAGGACCAGCCTGCCCTCGGCGTCGGTGTTGAGGACCTCGGAGGTGACGCCGCCGAAATGAGTGATCACATCGCCGGGGCGCATGGCGGAGCCGGAGAAGGAGTTCTCGGCCGAGGCGATCAGGCCGGTCACCCGGAGCGGGACGCCGAGGTCACGCAGCGTGCTCATGACCGCGATCACGACCGCGCCGCCGGCCATGTCGGTCTTCATCGTCTTCATGCCGTCGCTGGGCTTGAGCGAGATACCGCCGGTGTCGAACGTGATCCCCTTGCCGACCAGGACCACATGCCGCGTGGCGCCCTCGGGGGCGTGGGACAGCTCGATCAGGCGGGGCGGCCTGGGCGAGCCGGAGCCGACGGCGATCAGGCCGCCGAAGCCCTCCCGGGCCAGTTCGGCCTCGTCGCGGACCCGGACGGTGAGGCCGGAGCGCTCGGCGGCCTCGGTCGCGCGGTCGGCCAGCCAGGCGGGGCACTTGTCATTGGAGGTGGTGTTGGTGAGGTCGCGGGCCAGGACCGCGGCCCGGCCGACGATCTCACCCGCGCCGGCCGTCCCTCCCGTCCCGCCCGCGCCGCCTGCGGAACCGCCCACCAGCACGATCTCGCCGACGGGCTTCTTGCCGCTGGTCTTGAGGGTGAAGTCGTAGGCGGCGAGCAGCGCGCCCTCGGTGAATGCCTCCAGGTCCCCCTCGGGCACCTGGATCGCCAGGACGTCCTTGCCCTTGGCCCGGCGGACCAGGGCCGAGCCGGTCTTGCGCAGGGCCGTGGCGGAACCGTCGCCGGTGCCGTACAGGAGGAGTTCCCTGATCTCGCCGTTGAGCCGGACGGGGGTCGAGATGATCTCGCCCGCCTCGCCCTTGGCCTCGTGGAAGGCGAGCAGTTCGGTGGCGCTGATGTCCAGCTCGAAGCCGGGATCGACGCCCTGGGGTACCGCCAGAGGCCCGGTGCCCTCCACCTCGCTGAGCGTTCCGGTGGCGGTGCGCAGACTGGTCTCGACAGGCATATCCCGAATTCCCCATTTGGTCAGGGTCCCGGCCGCTGTGTTCAGGACAGCGCCGGGACCACTCGACGGACATAAGTGCGTGCGCCGATACCCGTGCGTGCGTGGATATCGGTGCGTGCGCGGGTATCAGTGCGTGGGCAAACTCCGGGGAGGCCTAGCCCACCACTCCCTTGATCGCTTCGCCCAGCTCACGAGCCTCGTCGGGAGTCAGCTCGACCACGAGCCGCCCGCCGCCCTCGAGTGGGACGCGCATGACGATGCCGCGTCCCTCCTTGGTAACTTCGAGCGGACCGTCACCTGTCCGCGGCTTCATCGCCGCCATGCGTACATCCCCTTCCTGCCCGGCCAAGGGCCGTTCGGGCACCGCGTGAGCCGCCGGCCGCCTGTGCGTCCGCGTCTTCTTAGTGGTTCATTATCCCGTGTTCCGGACGCGAAGTGGTAACGATCAGCCGTAGATCGGCAGACTGGTACCCGCGAGCCCCGCATCCTGAGGAGAAATCAGTGTCCGAAAGTGTGCTTTACGGCCTCGAGGCCGGCGTCGCGACGATCACCATGAACCGTCCCGAGGCGATGAACTCCCTGACCGTGGAGATGAAGCTGGCGCTGCTGGAGGCGGTCAGCCGGGCTGCTGCCGACCCGGCCGTGCGCGCCGTGGTCCTGACCGGCTCCGGAAAGGCCTTCTGCGCAGGTCAGGACCTGCGTGAGCACGCCGACAACCTGGCCTCGGGCAGGGGCCTGGACAACACCGTCGTGGACCACTACAACCCGCTGATCACCCTGATCACCCAGATGCCCAAGCCGGTGATCGCGGTGGTGAACGGGGTGGCCGCCGGAGCGGGGGCCGCCCTGGCCTTCGCATGTGATCTTCGGCTTGTCGCGGAGGAGGGATCGTTCATCCTGGCCTTCACCAAGGTCGGATTGGCTCCCGACAGCGGCGCGTCGTGGACCCTCCCCCGGCTTGTGGGCCGCGCCAAGGCGACCGAATTGCTATTTTTGGCCAGCCCAGTGGACGCCCCCACAGCCCTGTCTTTGGGCTTGGCGAACACGATCGTCGGGGCAGCTGAAGCCCGCGATTTCGTCCTCCGGCTGGCATCCGGCCCGACCGCCGCCTACGCCGCGGTCAAGCAGGCCCTCGATTTCGCCGAGGGCAACGACCTGGCCGCCTCGCTGGCCCGGGAGGCCGTGCTCCAGGAGCACTGCGCCGCCACCCAGGACCACCAGGTCGCGGTCGAGGCCTTCCTGACCAAGCAGAAGCCGGTCTTCCAGGGCAGTTGAGCTCCCGCTAGCGGCTCGGGCAGCTCGCCAGGTGGTCGTTGACGAGCCCGCAGGCCTGCATGAGGGCATAGGCGGTG
>JBDSTJ010000098.1:0-3358 GCA_039928335.1 Streptosporangiaceae bacterium
ACGTGCGAGGCGATCGCCGCGGGAGTCCGATCGGGAGGCCACCCGCTTGCCTCCTGACCGCTATTCCATCAAATTGATTTGATGTATCCTGCCCGGTATGGCGTCACCGAGTCAAGCAGTGCCGGAGTTCGCGCGCCTGGCCGCGCACCCGCTGCGCTGGCGTTTGCTGGCCGAGCTCGCGGGCGGTGACCTGAGGGTCCGCGAACTCACGGCGCTGGTCGCAGAGCCGCAGAACCTGGTCTCCTACCATCTGCGGCTGCTCCGCGAGGGCGGGCTGGTCGTCGCGCACCGCAGCAGTTTCGACGCCCGCGACAGCTACTACCAGCTGGACCTGGATCGCTGCGCTCAGGCCTTGGCCGGTATGGGCACCGCCCTGCATCCGGCCCTGCGCTGCGGCCCCGCACCCCGGCCGGGGTGGCCCCGTCTGAAGGTGCTGTTCGTGTGCACGGGCAACAGCGCCCGGTCCCCGATCGCCGAGGCCATGATGCGCCACCGCACCACCGGTCACCTGGAGGTGACCAGCGCCGGCAGCCTGCCCAAAACCGAGATCCATCCCCACGCGATCCAGGTCCTGCGCGACCAGTACGGCATCGACATCTCCGGCCGGCGCCCCCGCTCGCTGGACACCGTGCGCGGCCACCGGTTCGACTATGTGATCACCCTGTGCGACAGGGCCCGCGAAGTCTGCCCCGAATTCGGCGCCGACGCGCAGCGCATCCACTGGAGCGTCCCCGACCCCGTCCGGGCGGGCGACACCGAGCAGGCCATCCGCACCGCGTTCAGCCGTACGGCCACGAACATCGACACACGAATCGGCCACCTCCTGCCCACCCTCACCACCACAGAGGCGAGCCACCCATGACGTACGCCAGCGTCCGCTACATCGTCGACGACGTCCAAGCAAGCATCGACTTCTACACCACCCACCTCGGCTTCGCCGTCAACTTCAGCGCCGCACCCGCCTTCGCCGACGTGGTCCGCGGACCGCTGCGCCTGCTTCTGTCCGGCCCCGCGAGCTCCGGAGCCCGCGCCACTCCCGCCGACGCCGACACCGCAGGGCGCAACCGCATCCACCTGATCGTCGAAGACCTCGATGCCGAGATGACCCGCCTAGGCGCCGCGGGCCTGCCCTTCCGCAGCGACCTCATCACCGGACCCGGCGGCCACCAGGTCCTCCTCGCCGACCCCGCCGGCAACCTCGTCGAACTCTTCCAACCCGCGACCCACTGACAGGGCATCTCATTACGGCAGGCCGAACCCGACTCCCGCCCAGAGGCCTCAGCAGCAGTGCTGCCGATCGGGCTGGGCGGTTCAAGGTAGGTGGTCAGCTCGCCGTGCTGCTCCCGGCGACCTGCCGCGTTCAGGCCGGGTTCAGGGAAGGTCCGTCGGGGTCGATCGGGTGCCCCCCGGGATCGGGGGCCGACACCCGTGGTCAGACACTGAGCAGGTAGAAGGCGGCGAGGGTGATCGCGAGGGTGCCGAGGAGGAGTCGCAGAGCGGTTTCGGGCAGGCGCGGCTGGAGGTGCGCGCCGAGGTAACCGCCGAGGAGTCCGCCGAGGCCGCAGAGCAGGCCGAGGGCCCAGTCGGGGGCGATGTCGCCGGTCGTGGTGAGCGCGAGGCCGGTGTAGGTGAGGGCGCCGACGATCGAGGTGAGGAAAGTGGAGGTGAGGGCGGCGGGGGCGACCCTGGCGACGGGTAGTCCGCGGCCGACGAGGATCGGGCCGAGGAGGGATCCGCCGCCGATGCCGTAGATGCCGCCGACCACTCCGACGGCCAGGGCGAGCAGGATCGTGGCCCTGCGGGACAGGCCGCTCTCGGTTCGGTGTTCGGCCGGCCGCACGGTTCTGGCCACCAGCCAGAGCCCGAGGGGCAGCAGCAGGGTCGCGACGAGGAGCCGGAAGATCTGGGGGCCGGGGACGGCGAAGACCCGGATCACGGCTCCGATGACGACGCCGGGCAGCGTGCCCAGGACGAGCAGGCGGGTGAGCGGACTGTCGAGGCGGCCGTACCGGCGGTAGCGCAGCAGTGCGCCGGGCCCGGCGACGACGTTGAACAGCAGATTGGTGGGGGTGACCGCGGGGCTGGGGACGCCGAGGACGCTGAGCTGGACCGGGAGCAGGAAGACCGCGCCGGACACGCCGACCGGTGCGGTCGTCATCGCGATGAGCAGGGCGGCGAGGAAACCGAGGACGCCTGTCAGCCAGTTCACTCAGTCAGCCAGTTCACTCAGTCGACCAGGTCACTCAGTCGGCCGGGGTGAAAACATGGTCGGATAGTACACATCTGGCGTGTTTCGACGGGCACCGCGTTCAGGGCAGGTCAAGGATCGCGCGGAGCGCGGCTTCTTCCTGGGGGGTGAGCGCCCGCACGAACTGGCTGAGCACGCTGGCGGAGTCGCTGGCGAGGCGCAGGTGGTCGTGCATCCGGTCGGCGACCAGTCTGGCCTCGTCGACCACGAGCCGGTAGCGGAACTGCCGGCCGTCCCTGATCCGGGTGACCATACCCTTGGCGTGCAGCCGGAACAGGATCGTGTTGATCGTCGTGTGGGCGGGGCCGCCGGGGATCCGGCTCTTGATCTCTGAGGTGGAGACGGGGGCGTCGGTCGCGGCGAGGGCGGCGAGCACCTCGGCCTCGAGTTGTCCCAGTGGGCGTCGTGCCATGGGCCGTCCTCCTCGGTGCCGGAAATCTCGGCTTGGGTGGCGGTGCGAAACTACAGCTGTAATAGTAGTTGGGCCGATGCGCCGTACTGCAATGGTTCGCTGGCAAGTGGGCATGATCCCTACGGTCATGACCTGCACAACGAGTACTGAAATATCTGGAGGTAATTCATGGGAGTCAGTCTGGCCAAGGGCGGCAACGTCTCGCTGTCCAAGGAGGCGCCCGGTCTGACGGCCGTACTCGTCGGTCTCGGCTGGGACGCGCGCAGCACCACCGGATCGGACTTCGACCTCGACGCCAGCGCCCTGCTGTGCACCGAGGCCGGCAAGGTCGCGTCCGACCAGCACTTCGTGTTCTTCAACAACCTCAAGAGCCCCGACGGCTCGGTCGAGCACACCGGCGACAACCTCACCGGCGAGGGCGAGGGTGACGACGAGGCGATCAAGGTCAACCTCGCGACCGTGCCCGCGGAGATCACGAAGATCGTGTTCCCGGTGTCGATCTACGACGCCGTCAACCGCGGCCAGAGCTTCGGCCAGGTCCGCAACGCCTTCATCCGGGTCGTCAACCAGTCCGGCGGGGCCGAGATCGCCCGCTACGACCTGTCCGAGGACGCCTCCACCGAGACCGCCATGGTCTTCGGCGAGCTCTACCGCAACGGCGCCGAGTGGAAGTTCCGCGCGGTCGGCCAGGGCTATGC
>JBDSTJ010000099.1:0-5697 GCA_039928335.1 Streptosporangiaceae bacterium
GACGCCGAGCGCGCCGACTGCGACCTGATCGTCACCGAGCCCCGGCATCTGGACAAGGCGCTGCGGTCGGTACGCGAGGAGGACCTCGGTGTCATCGACATCGAGAGCCCCGGCTGGACCAAGGCGCTCGACGGGCTCACCGAGGTGCCCGACGCCGTGGTCGACGACCGGACCCTGTTGATGCTGATCTTCACCTCGGGCACGTCCGGCAATCCGCGCGCGGTCCGGGTCACCCACCGCAAGGTCTCGGTGCCCGGGGAGAACCTGGCCGGCCGGCTCGTCAACGCCGCGGACGTCGTGTACAGCCCGATGCCGCTGTTCCACTCCGGAGCGATCATGGCGGCGTTCGCGCCCGCGCTCGCGGCCGGCGCGCACCTGGTCATCCGGCGCAGGTTCTCCGCCTCCGGGCTGCTCGAGGACGTCCACGCCTACGGCTGCACCTACCTGCACTATGTCGGCAAGGCCCTGTCCTACGTGCTGGCCGCGGTGCCGGAACCGGTCGAGAACACGCTGAAGATCGCATTCGGGAACGAGGCCGCGCCGCTGGAGCAGAAGGCGTTCGGCGAACGGCTCGGCTGCTTCGTGATCGACGCCTACGGCTCGTCGGAGACCGCGATCGCGCTCAGCCCCGACCCGTTCGGCCCGCCGGGGGCACGGGGCAAGCTCGGCGAGGGCATCCGGATCCTCGACCCCGAGACCGGCGCGGAATGCCCCGCCGGGGTGACCGGCGAGCTGGTCAACACCCAGGACATGGGGCTGTTCGACGGGTACTACAACGAGGTCGCCGAGGACCGGCTCAGGGACGGGATGTACTGGTCCGGCGACTTCGCCTACGCCGACGAGAACGGCTACGTGTTCTTCACCGGCCGCTCCCTGGACCGGCTGCGGGTGGACGGCGAGAACTTCAGCGCGGTCCAGGTGGAGCGCGCCATCGGCGGCCTCACCGCCTACGGGGTGCCCGACGTCGCCGCAGGGGACCAGGTGATGGTCGCGGTCGTCGGCGACTTCGACCCCGCCGCCTTCGCCGAGCTGGTCAAGGACCTCAACCCCAAGTGGGTCCCGCGCTACGTCCGGGTCGCCACCGAGCTTCCCACCACCGCGTCCAACAAGATCGTCAAGCGTGCGCTGGCGGCGGAGGGCTGGCGGACGTCCGATCCCGTCTGGCACCGGCCGGGCCGGGACCTGCAGTACCAGCTGATGACCCCCACAGACGTGGCCGCGCTGCGCACGGCGTTCGAGCGCAGCGGCCGCCTCCACCTTCTGGAAAGGCAGTCATGAACTTCAACCTCGATGAGGACCAGACCGAGCTGCAGGGCCTCGCGGCCGATCTGCTCTCCAAGGAGGCGACGACCGAACGGCTTGAGGCCCACGACAAGAGCGGTGCACCCTATGACGTAGCCCTCTGGAAGGCCTTCGCCCAGGCCGGGCTGCTCGGTGCGACCCTGCCCGAGTCGGTCGGCGGTGCGGGGCTCGGCGCCATCGAATACGCGATCATCCTGCGTGAGCTCGGCCGGCACGTCGCGCCGATCCCGGTCTTCGCCTCGCTGACCGCCGCCGCAGTGATCGCCGCGCACGGCTCGCCCGAGCAGATCGAGAAGCTGGGCGCGCTGGCCGCCGGCGACACGCTGCTGACCGTCGCCACCCGCAGCATCGGAACGATCACTGCTGCCGACGGCAGGCTGACCGGCATCGCGACCTTCGTCCCCTACGCCGAGCAGGCGTCGGGGATCCTCGTCGCGGCCGGTGCCGACGCCTACCTGGTGAACCCGGCGGACGCGCAGATCACCTCGCAGCCGTCCTCGACCTCCGAGCCGCTCTGCCGGGTCGAGCTCACCGGCACCCCGGGCGAGCTGCTCGCCGGGGCCGGCGACACCCTGCGCGACCACGTCACCGCCGGCTCGCTGGCGATCACCTCGGGTGTGATCGACGGTGCGCTCAAGCTCACCACCGACTACGTGAACACCCGGGAGCAGTTCGGCCGCAAGCTCGCCGAGTTCCAGGCCGTCACCATGCAGATCGGCGACGTCTACATCGCCAAGGTCGCGCTCGACGTGGCCCTGTGGGCGGGCGTGTGGCGCCTGGCCAACGGGCTGCCCGACACCGGCGAGGTCCTGGCGATCGGCGCGCTCAACGCCACCGAGGGCGTGGTCAGGGCGCTCTACACCTGCCAGCACCTGCACGGCGGCATGGGCATGGACGTCACCTACCCGCTGCACCGCTACTTCGCCTGGACCAAGCACTTCAGCCACGTTCTCGGCGGTTCCAAGACCCAGCAGGACGCGCTCGGCGGATACGTCCAGAACCCGCCCGCGGTGTATGAGACCACGCCCGTCACCGACGGTCTGCTGATCGACCTCACCGACGAGCAGAAGTCGCTGCGCGCCGAACTGCGGTCCTACTTCCGCAACTGCCTCAGCGACGCCGAGCGCAAGGGGATCGCCAACGACCCCTTCGGCGACAAGTACATGGAGCACTGCAAGAAGCTCGGCCGCGACGGCATGCTCGGCGTCAGCTGGCCGACGGAGTACGGCGGCCGTGGCTTCGGCCCGATGGAACAGCAGATCTTCGCCAACGAGATCGCCCGCGCCGAGGTGCCGTACCCGATCATCACCCTGAACTCGGTCGCACCGACCATCCTGCAGTACGGCACGGACGCACAGAAGGCGTTCTTCCTGCCGAAGATCCTCGCGGGCGAGTGCCACTTCGCGATCGGCTACACCGAGCCGGGCGCCGGCACCGACCTGGCCTCGCTGCGGACCACCGCGGTCCTCGACGGCGACCACTACGTGTGCAACGGTCAGAAGGTGTTCACCTCGGGCGGGCACTACTCCAACTACATCTGGTTGGCGGCCCGGACCTCCGACGAGGGCAAGAAGCACAAGGGGATCACCATGCTGATCGCCGACTGCAAGGACCCCGGGTACTCCTGGACGCCCATCGTCACGATGGACGGCCGGCACCACACCAACGCCTCGTACTACCAGGACGTGAAGGTCCCGGTCGACATGGTCATCGGCGAGGTCAACAAGGGCTGGGACCTGATCGTCAACCAGCTCAACCACGAGCGGGTCACCCTCGGCCCGGCCGGCAACATCGGCCACCACTTCGACCGGTTCGAGCGGTGGGCGCGCACCACCGGCGCGATCAACGAGCCCGAGGTCGCCCGTGCCGTCGGCCTGGTCTACGCCTACCTGCGCACCAACGAATTCCTCAACTGGCAGGTCGCGGCCAACATGGACAAGGGCTGGCTCGGCGCGGCCGACGCCTCCGCCACCAAAATCTACGGCTCGGAGCGGATGCAGGACGTCGGCCGGATCATGGGCGACGCCCTGGCCCGCTTCGGCGACCCCGGCGACCCGGCGACCGCCCACTTCATGGACCTGCTCGACCACGGCGTCAAGGGCGCGGTCGTCCTCACCTTCGGCGGCGGCGTCAACGAGATCCAGCGCGAACTCATCGCCATGATCGGTCTCGGCCTGCCGCGGGCCCCCCGCTGACCCCGGTCGGCGCTGCCGGGTTCGGGGGTGGCCCGGTCGCGTGGGCGAGGGGCGGGTGTGGGGTTCGGATGAGGAGAGGACTGGGTTGTGCATGAGGAGTTGATGGCGCTTGCCGCGAGGCTGAGCGCCCTCGGAGAACAGCCCGGGGTGCCGTGCGCGGACCCGGTGAACGACGCGATGATCCGCAACTGGCGCAACGCGGTCGGCGACACCTTCGACTGGGGGAACGCCGCGCCCGCGGCGATGATCCAGGTCTGGTCGATGCCTGGCCAGGGGCCCAAGGGCGGCTCCGGTGCGGCCGACGAAGCGCTGCGGCTGCTCAACGACAACGGCTTCAAGGGGGTGGTCGCGACCAACTGCGAGCACTCCTACGACCGGCCGGTGGCCGTGGGTGAGCAACTGCGGTCGACCATGCGCTTCGGCGACGTGGTGGGACCGAAGAAGACCGGGATGGGCGTCGGCTACTTCGTGACCTGGTACCAGACCTGGTACGTGGGGGACGAGCGGGTCGCCGAGATGCTGTTCCGGGTGCTGAAGTTCCAGCCGGTCAAGCGCAGGCCGACCGGCCAGGCGATCAAGCCCGCGATCGGGCTGGACACCGAGTTCTTCTGGGACGGGGCCAAGGAGGGTGAGCTGCGGATCCAGCGCTGCGCCGAGTGCGGGGTGCTCCGGCACCCGCCCGGCCCGATGTGCCCGCGCTGCCACGCCACCAAGCGCGACTACGTGGTGGCCTCCGGGCGCGGCACGGTCTTCAGCTTCGTGGTGCACCACCACCCGCCGGTGCCCGGCCGGACGCCCCCGTACGTGGTGGCGCTGGTCGAGCTCGAGGAGGGTGTCCGGATCATCGGCAACCTGCTCTGCGACCCGGCCGCCGTCTCCATCGGGATGCCGGTCGAGCTGACCTTCCAGAAGATCGACGACGAGCTGACGCTGCCGCAGTGGCAGCCGGTCGGCACCCCGCCGCCGGTCCCGGCCGAGAAGGCCGCTCCGGCGAGCGACTGGGCGCCGTTGGAGATCCCGCTGACCCCGACGTTCGTCATTGCCACGGCGCTGGCGACCCGCGACTTCACCCCGGTCCACCACGACGTGGCCCTCGCGCAGGCGCAGGGGTCCAAGGACATCTTCCTGAACATCCTCACGAGCATGGCCCTGGTCCAGCGGTACGTCCTGGAGAGCGTTCCCGGAGCCGAACTGGCCGGGATGAAGGTCAGGCTGGGCGCACCCGCCTATGCGGGCGACGCCCTCACCCTGACCGGAACGCGGGACGGGACAGTCCAGGCAGACAACACTGTCGAGGTGCGCGGCCTCGTCAGCCTCGGGGAACACGTGAAGGCGACGGTGACGCTGCGATGAGTCTTTCCGGCAGGACCTCGATCGCCGGTATCGGCGCCACCGAGTTCTCCAAGGAGTCCGGCCGCTCCGAGCTGCAGCTCGCGGCGGAGGCGTGCCTGGCCGCGATCAGGGACGCGGGGCTGCACCCGTCCGAGGTGGACGGGCTCGTGACCTTCACCCAGGACGTCAACACCGAGATCGCGGTCGCCCGTGAGCTGGGGATCGGCGAGCTCTCGTTCTTCTCCCGGGTCGAGTACGGCGGGGGCGCGGCGGCCGGGACCGTGGCGCACGCGGCTGCGGCCGTGGCGGCCGGGCTGGCCAAGACCGTGGTCTGCTATCGGGCGTTCAACGAGCGGTCCGGGCACCGGTTCGGCCAGGCCAACGCCAGCCAGCGGGGCGCGACCTCGCAGGGGCTCGAGTTCTCCTGGCATCTGCCGTACGGCTTCGCGACGCCCGCCTCCTGGGTGGCGATGTACGCCCGGCGGTACATGCACGAGTACGGGGTGACCAGCGAGGACTTCGGCCGGGTCGCGGTCGCGATGCGGCGGCACGCCGCCACCAACCCGGCGGCCTGGTTCTACGAGCGGCCCATCACCCTTGAGGAGCACCAGGCGAGCAAGTGGATCGTCGACCCGCTGCACCTGCTCGACTGCTGCCAGGAGTCCGACGGCGCGCAGGCGATCGTCGTGGTCTCAGCCGAGCGGGCTCGCGACCTGAAGCAGAAGCCGGCGTACATCACCGCAGCGGCACAGGGCAGCGGGGCCGACCAGTTCGTCATGACGTCGTACTACCGCGACGACATCGGCATCCCGGAGATGGGCGTCGTCGGGCGTGAGCTGTGGCGCCAGTCCGGTCTGGCCCCGACCGA
>JBDSTJ010000100.1:0-3681 GCA_039928335.1 Streptosporangiaceae bacterium
ACCTGGTCGATCAGGTCGAAGCTGGCCCGGTTGGCATAGGGACCGAGGAAGCGGGCCTGCGGCAGGAACGGGTGCGGGAACGCCCTGGTGGGATGGCTCGGCTGGAAGTGGATGATCGCGTGCGGGATGTTCCGCGCCTCGGCGATGTGCTCGCCGAGGAAGCCGAGGGTCGGCGCGATCATCAGGTCGCAGTCGTCGGTACCGGCCCGGACCTCGGCGAGCATCCGGTGCGCCATCGGCCGGGCGATCCGGTTGAGGTTGCGGGCGAACTTCACCGGGTTGCGGCCGCCCGACAGCAGCTCCTGGCCCTCCGGCGAGGTCACGATCTCGGTGGGGTCCATCGACAGCGGGAAGAACTCGAGGCCGGCAGCGGAGATCAGGTGCTCGTACCGCTTGCTGGCGATGATCCGGACGTGGTCGCCCCGGTCGGCGAGCCCGCGCCCCAGCGCGACGGCCGGCTGCAGGTCCCCCCGGGATCCGGCGGCGAAGATGACGACTGTACGGCCCATGTCCGCCCTCGGGTGGTGAGTGAATGGGGTGGAGCTTGTCAGGTCTACTCGGAGCTGCGCGAACGGGAGGACAGCTCATAGGGGCTGTGTGACGGCGGTGGCGGCCAGGCCGAGGGGATCCCCGACTTGGCGTTGGAACCCCACCATTCTGGGATGATCGGGAACGTCCCGGAGCTGGTGGTCCGGGCGTACTCGGGGGTGGGGACCAGCGGTTCGGGCACCGGCTCGGTCGCCGCGATGTCCTTCTTGGCGGGCATGGTCGCGAAGACCACGAGCGCGCCGATCAGGACCAGCCCCGCGCCGAGCATGAGCGCGGCCGAGGAGGCCCGCTCGGTGGCCCGGACGATGCTGGTCCCGTTGAGCCTGGCGTGCTGGGTGAGCGAGTTGAACACGACACCGAGCACGACGATGCCGAGCGCGGCCGAGACCTCGCGGCCCACGTTGAGCAGGCCGCCGGCGACCCCGGCCCGGTCCTCGGCGACGGACTTCAGGATGAACATGCCCAGCGGCATCATCAGGGCGGAGCCGACGCCGATCAGGGTGATGCCGGGGGCCAGGTCGATGAATCCCGCGCCCTCGCGGACCCGGGAGAACAGCAGCATGCCGGCGGCCATCAGCACCAGCCCGGTGGTGACGGGGATCCGCGGGCCGAACCGGGTGGTGAGCCAGAAGCCCAGCGGGGTCACCACGCCGATGATCACCGCCGGCGGGATGAAGAAGAGCCCGGCCTGCGAAGGGCTGTAGTGCAGGACGTTCTGGATGAACTGGCTGGCGTAGTACAGGACCCCGGAGAATCCGATGCCCCACAGGATCTGCCCGATCAGCCCGCCCACGAAGATCTTGTTGCGGAAGAACTCGGTGGAGATCATCGGGTTGGGCGCCCACTTCTCCACCAGGATGAAGGAGAGCAGGGACATCGCCGCGAGCACGAACACACCGATCACCGCGGGGTCGGTCCAGCCGAAGGAACCGCCGGCCGAGATCGCGTAGGTGACCGCGAACAGCAGGGTCGCCGAGGTCAGCACGGCCGGCAGGTCCAGGCCCTCGGGGCTGCCCTCGCGCTGGCCGCGCAGGACGGTCAGGCCGAGCACGACCGCGAGTGCACCGGGCAGCACGTTGATCAGGAAGATCCAGTGCCAGCTCCACGTGTCGATGATCAGTCCACCGACGGCGGGGCCGACCGCGGAGGCGGTGGAGGCGACCAGGATGTAGACCAGGTTGCCCTGGGAGCGCTGTTTGTCGGTCCGGTCGACGGTGATCGCCACGAGGGTGGCGGGCAGGGCGATGGCCGAACCCGCGCCTTGCAGCACCCGGCAGATGATCAGTTGGGAGAGGTCGTCGGACAGGCCCGCGCCGAGCGAGCTGAGGGTGAAGATCGTCATGCCGGAGACGAAGGTGATCCGGGGTCCGTAGACGTCGACGAGCCGGCCGCCCGCGATCATCAGGCAGGAGAACATCAGGATGTAACTGGTGGCCACCCAGCTGACCGCACCCGAGCTGGTGTGGAACACGTCCACCAGGGTTTTGGCAGCGTTGTTCGTCACCGTGTTGTCGAGGGTGACCATGAAACCACTGACGGCCACGACCGCTAGCGTCCACCCATACCTGTCCCGTCCCATTTAGCCCTATCAAACCGGATTTCCGGCGCAGGCCTCTTGTCATGGAGGTGATAAGGAACCCCTGAGATTCGTGGTCCCCGTGCGCAGAGGGATGCGGTCAAAATAGGTCAAAGTGGTCGCTCCGTGTAGTCCCGTGCCACGTTGGGGGAGCCTCACCCATGCTAGAAAACGCTGGTTCGCAGGCTCCGGGGGGGTCTCCGGAAACAGAGAACTCACTGCTCGAAGCTCGCATCCGTGCCTATCTGGTGGACGAGATCGCCCGTCGCGCCGACATTCCCGCCGAGCAGGTCGACCCCGACCGCCCGCTGGAGGAGTTCGGCCTGGCCTCCCGGGACGCCGTCGCCGTCGCCGGTGAGCTGGAAGAACTGCTCGGCCGGGCCCTGCCGGCCACCCTGGTCTGGGAACACCCGACCATCAACCGGATCGCCGCGGCCCTGAGCGGTTCACCGCAGCCGCAGGCCGCCGCCGCGGTCTCCGTGCAGCACACCGAGCCCATCGCCGTGGTCGGCCTCGGCTGCCGTTTTCCGGGCGGGATCACCGGCCCGGAGTCGTACTGGCGCTTCCTCCTCGACGAGGGCGACGCCATCGGAGACGTGCCGGACGGGCGCTGGGACGCCTTCGACGACGGCTCACCCGAAATCGGCGATCTTCTTGCGAATGTGACAAGAAGGGGCGGATTCCTGGAGGACATCGCCGGGTTCGACGCACGCTTCTTCGGCATCACTCCGCGTGAGGCCGCGGTCATGGATCCGCAGCAGCGCCTCGTCCTCGAAGTGGCCTGGGAGGCCCTGGAGAACGCCGGCCTCGCCCCGATCGGGCTGCGCGGCAGCCGGACCGGTGTCTTCATGGGTGTCTCGGCCCCCGAGTACGCCGGGCTCACCGCCTCGGACCTGACCCGGCTCGAGGCCTGGACGGCCACCGGCGCGGCCCTCAGCATCGTCGCGAACCGGCTGTCCTACCTGCTCGACCTGCGCGGCCCCTCGATGATCGTCGACACGGCCTGTTCGTCGTCGCTGGTCTCCACCCACCTGGCCGTGCAGTCGCTGCGCACCGGCGAGAGCGACGTGGCCCTGGCCGGCGGGGTCAACGTGATCCTGTCGCCGACCATCACGATGACCTTCGACCAGGCCGGCGGCACCGCCTCGGACGGGCACTGCAAGGCCTTCGACGCCTCCGCCGACGGCATGGTCAGGGCCGAGGGCTGCGGCGTCCTGGTGCTCAAGCGCCTGTCCGACGCCCAGCGCGACGGCGACCGGGTGCTCGCCCTGGTCCGCGGCTGCGGGGTCAACTCCGACGGCCGGTCCAACGGCCTCGTCGCCCCCAACGCCGACGCCCAGAAGACCCTGCTCCGCGACGTCTACGCCCGCGCCGGAATCGCCACCCAGGACGTCGACTACCTGGAGGCGCACGGGACCGGGACGTTCCTCGGCGACCCGATCGAGGCCCGCTCCGTCGGCGAGGTCCTCGGCGCGGGCCGCACCGACAACCCGCTGCTGCTCGGCTCGGTCAAGGCCAACCTCGGCCACATGGAGGCCGCCGCCGGCGCGGCCGGG
>JBDSTJ010000101.1:0-3751 GCA_039928335.1 Streptosporangiaceae bacterium
TCCTTCACCGAGTCCTCGCCCGAGGCCTACGAGCGGCTCATCCTCGACGTCCTCATCGGCGACCCGCCCTTGTTCCCGCGGCAGGAGGAGGTCGAGCTCTCCTGGGAGATCCTCGACCCGATCGAGCGGTACTGGGCCGAGCACGGCCAGCCCGACCAGTACAAGTCCGGCGCCTACGGCCCTGTCTCGGCGGACCGCATGATGGCCCGTGACGGCCGCGCCTGGAGGAGGATCTGATGAACATCGACCTCACGAACACCACGACCCGGCGGATCCAGGAGGCCATCGCCCAGGCCAGGCACCAGACCGGCGGCCCGGCCGTCGGCATGGTCCTCACCCTGGTGATCGTCACCGACGAGTCCGCACAGTACGACTCCCTGCGCGCCGCCACCGAGGCCTCGCGTGAGCACCCCTGCCGGGTGCTCACCGTGATCTCGAGGGACCCGCGCGGCAACTCCTCGCGGCTGGACGCCGAGATCCGGATCGGTGAGACCGGACCCGGGGAGACGGTCCTGCTGCGGATGTACGGCCCGCTCGCCGCGCACGCCGACTCGGTCGTGCTGCCGCTGCTCGTGCCGGACGCGCCCGTCGTCACCTGGTGGCCGGGGCAGGCGCCCGACGTGCCCGGCGACGACCCGCTCGGCGGTCTCGCCCAGCGGCGCGTCACCGACTCCTACGCCGCCGTCGACCGCCTCGGCACGCTCGCCCAGCTCGGACAGGCCTTCCGGCCCGGGGACACCGACTTCGCGTGGACCCGGCTAACCGCCTGGCGGACCCTGCTCGCGGCCGCGCTCGACCAGAAAACGCCGCCGGTGCTGTCCGGCGGGGTCCAGGCCGAACCCGACAGCCCGAGCGCCGAACTGCTGGCCGCCTGGCTGTCGGTACGGCTCGGAGTGCCGGTCTCGCGCACGAACTCCGACGGCCCCGGCATCACCGCCGCGGTGCTCACCACCACCGAGGGCGACATCACGCTGACCCGTCAGGACGGCCGGGTCGCGACCCTGACCCGGCCAGGCCAGCCGGCGCGCCAGGTCTCGCTGCACCGACGGCCGATGGCCGAGCTGCTCGCTGAGGAGCTCCGGCGGCTCGACCCCGACGAGGTCTACCAGGACGCCGTCGGCCGGTTCGCCAAGGACCACGCGGCCTCACTCGAGGCTCCCCAGCCCGTCGTGGCGCAGGAGCCTCCTGCCGCGGCTCCGACAGCCAAGCCGCGCGCGACCAGGAAGAAGGCCGGGTCTTGAGCACGCCCACCGTCCTGATCCACCGGGACCAGAGGCTGCTGGCCCAGGCCGTCGCCGCTCGGATCATCACCCGGGTCGTGGACGCCCAGGCCGCCCGCGGATCCGCCTCGATCGTGCTGACCGGCGGCGGTGTCGGCATCGCGGTGCTGGAGGAGCTGGCCGCCAGCCCCGCCCGCGATGCCATCGACTGGTCACACCTGGACATCTGGTGGGGCGACGAGCGGTTCCTGCCGGCCGGCGACCCCGAGCGCAACGAGACCGGCGCCCGCGCGGCCCTGCTCGACAGGGTGCCCGTCGACCCGGCCCGCGTGCACGTGATGCGCGGCCCCGACGGACCCGATGGGGACGACCCGGAGGCCTCGGCTGCCCGTTACGCCGGGGAGCTCGCCGCCGCGGCCCGGCCCGAGGACCACGCGGACGTCCCGTCGTTCGACATCCTCATGCTGGGTGTGGGCCCCGACGCCCACATCGCCTCCCTGTTCCCCGGCCACCCGGCCCTGTATGAGGACAAGCGCATGGTCGTCGGCGTGCACGGCTCGCCGAAGCCGCCACCGATCCGTATCTCCCTGACCGTCCCCGCCATCCGGGCGGCCCGGGAGGTCTGGGTCATCGCCTCCGGCGAGGGCAAGGCACGGGCCATCCACCTGGGCCTGTCCGGGGCCGGCCCGGTACAGGCCCCGGTGGCCGCCGCGCGGGGCCGCCAGCAGACCCTGTACCTGCTGGACCGGGCAGCCGCCTCCCAGCTCCCCCGAGGTCTGGACCGCCTGGCCTCACCCTGACCGCACCCACAGGAGACGTCCGGGGGCTCAGCCGACCGGCCGCAGGACGGTGATCAGCCGCCAGGCCTCGGGGTCGGTGACGGCCACGTCGGGTGCGACCGCGAACTCGCCGTACTGCGCGACGATCTCCAGCGCGTTCACCGGGTGCAGCGCGGCGGCCAGCCGCACGGCGGCGGTCAGCTCGGTCGCGGTCCAGAACCGGTAGGGCACCACGTCCTCGACGACCCGGGTCCGGCGGGGGCCACCGTCCCGTGCGGGCGGTTCGCTGATGGAGATCGTCACCCGGTCGTCGGAGATCTGGGTGATCGGGTCCATCAGGTCGCCGGGCTCGCCCCAGCGGACATCGGCCCGGACCCCGTCCCGCTCCACCTCCCAGCTCGTGCTCACCGACGGATCGTCGGTGAGGCGGTCGCGCGGGTGGTTCATCTCCAGGATGTACAGGCCGCCCGCCGCCACGTGCGCGGCGGCCCGGTCGAAATGGGCGACGAGCGCGTCGAGGGTCATCAGATGCGAGGTCGAGTCGAGCATGGTGATGACCAGATCGAACCGGCGTCCCAGGTCGAAGCGGGTCATGTCCGCCTCGACGATCTCGAACGCCAGACCGGTGCGGGCGGCCTGCCCGCCGGCGTACCGGCACATGGCCGGGCTGAGGTCCAGGGCGGTGACCTCGATCCCCCGGCGGGCGAACTCCCGGGAGTGCTCGGCCGGGCCCGCGGCCAGCTCCAGGACCGAGTGCACCGGGGCGAGTCCGTAGCGGGCGCTCCAGGCCAGCAGGGCGTCGACCTCGGGCGGCACCTCGCGGAACGCGCAAGCGAGCTCGTAGGCCCCGGGATCGTCATAGATGCTCACCTGATCTATCCTGGCAGAAGCTGATTCCGTCGTGAGATCCATGCTTGTCAACCGATTCCATGCCAACAGTGCTTTATGAGTGCGAATACAGCAGGATGTACGCCATGTCGTTCGTCAATGGATCTGTGTCCTACTGGTTCCGCGAGATCGGGCTGCCCGTCCCCGGAGCGCCGCTGCCAGGGTCGCTCCAGGCCGACGTGTGCATCGTGGGTGCGGGTTACACCGGGCTGTGGACGGCCTACTACCTCAAGCGAGAACAACCGGACCTGCGTGTGGTGATCCTGGAGCGGGAGTTCGCCGGGTTCGGCGCCTCGGGCCGCAACGGCGGCTGGGTCGTGGCCGAGCTCGCCGGATCCCGGCACCGGTACGCCGGGAAGCACGGCCGGGCCGCCGCGATCGACCTGCAGCGCGCCATGTTCGACACCGTGGACGAGGTCGTGCGGGCGGCCGCCGCCGAGGGCATCGACGCCGACGTGGTCAAGAACGGCGTGCTGTACGTCGCGACCAGCCGGGTCCAGCAGCGCCGAGTCGAGGCCGAAGTCGCCGGGTCCCGGGCCTGGGGCTGGGGCGAGGACGACCTGCGCCTGGTCGAGGCGGGCGAGAGGATCAACGTGACCGGGGCGACCGGAGCCTCCTGGAGCCCGCACTGCGCCCGGATCCAGCCCGCCAAACTCGCCGTGGGGCTCGCCGCGGCCGTCCGCAGGCTGGGCGTGGAGATCTACGAGCAGACCGCGGTGACCGAGATCCGGCCGCGCCGGGGCCCGGCCCAGGCCTGCGCGGTCACCCCGCACGGCACCGTGTCCGCCGACTACGTGCTGCGTGCCACCGAGGGTTTCACCGCTGAGTTGGGCGCCCACCACCGCGACTGGCTGCCGATGAACA